>JAFPRF010000333.1 GCA_017400965.1 Lachnospiraceae bacterium | reverse complement strand
TTGATCTGGCGCACGTCGTCACCGATCTCATAATTGCGCACCAGTACGTCTGGCTCCGTGGGATTGATCAGGCTCTCCCGTGCCATGGTCTGGGACAGGTCAATGCTTCCAAGGTCGGATAGCTCCACGAGATTGGGCTTCACGATCACGCGCAGCGTCTCGCGGTTATGATAGGACATGTGCATCAGGCGGAAATAGTCCTCGATCTCCACGCTCTTGATCCCGACCTCGTATTCGCCGCGATACTTGCAGACAAGGTTGGTCTGCTTTTTGATGCCGGTCTTCGGCAGAAGCTCATATTCCACGCCGTCGTCGAGGCCACTGATCGTCGAAAAGGAGGAAAAAAAGTGCACCCTGATGCCGCAAAAGCCGAAATGGAATTCATTCATCAGGGTAAAATAAAAGGGCACCGTGTGATTCGCCACGAGCTGCTTTCCATCGAGCTCTTGATAAATGCGAAAGAAAATATAGACGCAGCAAAGATAGGCAAGGGAAACCAAGGGAAGGAGCGTGAGCACGGCAAATAAGCCATAGCTGACCGGACCGCCGTAAAAGCTGATCGCCACTAGGCTTAAGACCCACAATATCGCAAAAACACTTCTGTTTCTCTTCATCGTCATCCCTTACATCGGAATCTTTACTTTTAACACCAGTTCCTTCAGCAGTCTGTCCACGTCCTCCTTGCGGATCTTCGCCTCGGGCGTAAGGCTTAACCTGTGATGCAGCACGTTCACGGCAACGGCCTTCACGTCATCGGGCTTAACGAAATCCCGGTCTGCCAGAAATGCTTTGGCCTGGGACGCGCGGATCAGGGCAAGCATCGCTCTGGGGCTTGCGCCGAGGACAAAGCTCTTTTCACTACGCGTAATTTGGATCATGTCGCGCACGTACTTTACAACGCCGTCGGAGAGCTTTATCTGCGTCACGGCCTTTTTCATCTCCAGGATGTCCCCTGTCTCACAGACGCTGGGAATCTCCCCGTCCATCTTTCCATCCAGAAAGTTCTTCGCCAGGCGCAGCTCCTCTCCCTCCTCGGGATAGCCTAGGGACAGGCGCATCATGAAACGGTCCATCTGTGCCTCTGGCAACGGATAGGTGCCAAGGAATTCCACGGGGTTTTGGGTTGCGATCACCATGAAGGGCGCGGGCAAAGCGTATGCCTTTCCGTCCACGGTCACCTGCCCCTCCGCCATGGCCTCAAGGAGCGCCGACTGGGTCTTAGGCGAGGTACGGTTGATCTCGTCCGCCAAGAGGATCTGGTGCATGACAGCGCCCTCGCGATAAACGAATTCTCCGGTTTTCATGTTGTAGATGGTTGTTCCGATCACGTCACCCGGCAGCGTATCCGGCGTAAATTGGATCCGTCCGAAATCACATTTTACGGACTTCGCAAGGGTTCTGGCCAGCGTCGTCTTACCTACGCCGGGCACGTCCTCGAGCAGCACGTGGCCGCCCGCAAGCAGGCAGACTAATACGTCCGTCGCCACGCTCTCCTTGCCCACAAAATATTCCATGATCTGGCGCTTTAGCGCCTCAATTTTTTCCTTCATCATCGTAGCCCCTTTCCCAATTTCTCTCATCACTTTTTGCGGAAAATCTACTCATGTCGGTAATTATTCAGAACCGCATTCGCAAAATGCCTAAAACATGGCATTTTTGCTCA
>JAFPRF010000005.1 GCA_017400965.1 Lachnospiraceae bacterium | reverse complement strand
GGGCACCAGCGAAGTTCAGAGAATGGTTATCAGCGCAAATCTCTTAAAGTAATTTGATGCCAGTAATCGTTCAAACCATAAAAAGTATAAGGAGTGAAAAATACAATGAAAATCGTTGTTTGTATTAAGCAGGTTCCCGATACTAAGGGCGGCGTTAAGTTCAATCCCGACGGTACTCTGGACAGAGCTGCAATGATGACTATTATGAACCCTGATGACAAGGCAGGCCTTGAGGCTGCACTTCGTCTGAAGGATCAGTACGGCGCTGAGGTTACCGTTATCACCATGGGTCTTCCCAAGGCTGAGGACGTACTTCGCGAGGCTATGGCAATGGGCGCAGACAAGGGTATCCTTGTTACCGACAGAGTACTAGGCGGCGCTGATACCTGGGCTACCTCCCAGACTCTGGCAGGTGCCATCAGAAACCTTGACTATGACCTGATCATCACCGGCCGTCAGGCAATCGACGGTGATACCGCACAGGTTGGTCCTCAGATCTCTGAGCACCTTGGCATCCCCGTAATCTCCTACGCACAGAAGATCGAGATCGACGGAGATTCCGTGATCGTTGAGCGTCAGTTCGATGATCGTTATCACGTATTAAAGGCAAAGATGCCCTGCCTGATCACTGCTCTGGCAGAGCTGAATCCTCCCCGCTACATGACTCCCGGCGGAATCTTTGATGCATGTGATGCAGAGCTTACCGTATGGGGCCGCGCAAACCTGATCGACGTTGAGGATTCCAACCTTGGTCTGAAGGGTTCACCTACCCAGATCGCTAAGGCTTCCGATAAGGTTCGTAAGGGCCAGGGCGAGAAGATCAACAAGGACGTTACCGAGTCCGTTGACTACATCGTTGGCAAGTTGAAAGACAGACATGTCATCTAATATCTTAAAATTTGGAGGAAAATACAATGAATTTAGAGGAATATAAGGGCGTATATGTCTTCGCACAGCAGGTAGACAACGTACTGAACAGTATTGCCTTCGAGCTCATCGGCAAAGGTAAGGACCTGGCTGAGGCTCTTGGCACCGAAGTAACTGCTGTACTGGTTGGTAGCGACGTAAAGAACCTTGCAGACGAGCTGGCTGAGTACGGCGCAGACAAGGTTATCGTTGTTGACGATCCCGAGCTGAAAGAGTACAGAACCGAGCCTTACGCTCATGCACTCGCTTCCGTGATCAATAAGTATAAGCCTGAGATCTTCCTGGTTGGCGCAACCGCAATCGGCCGTGACCTTGGTCCCCGCGTTTCCGCGAGAATCCACACTGGTCTGACCGCAGACTGCACCCAGCTGGAGATCGGCGACTTCCCCATCAATCCCATTCCTGGTAAGGAGCAGAAGCACAATCAGCTTTTGATGACCCGTCCTGCATTCGGCGGTAACACCATCGCAACCATCGCTTGTCCTGAGTTCCGTCCCCAGATGGCAACCGTACGTCCCGGCGTTATGCAGAAGCGTGCAAAGGTTGCTGGCGCTAAGGCAAACGTAGAGGAGTTCAATCCTGGATTTACGCCCGACAATAAGTACGTTGAGATCCTGAAGGTTGTTAAGGCTGTTTCCGATACCGTAGACATCATGGATGCAAAGATCCTGGTATCCGGTGGTCGTGGCGTAGGCAGCGCTGAGAACTTCAAGATCCTTGACGATCTCGCTGCAGTACTGGGCGCAACCGTAAGCTGCTCTCGTGCAGTTGTAGATGCAGGCTGGAAGCCCAAGGATCTGCAGGTTGGTCAGACCGGTAAGACCGTTCGCCCCAACGTATACTTTGCAATCGGTATCTCCGGCGCCATTCAGCACCTTGCTGGTATGGAGGAGTCCGACATCATCATCGCCATCAACAAGGATGAGAGCGCACCTATCTTTGACGTGGCTGACTACGGCATCGTAGGCGACCTGAACAAGATCGTTCCCGCTCTGACCGAGAAGCTGAAGGCTGAGCTCGCAGCAAAGTAAGTAAAAGAAACCATTGGCACCGGGTGAGGGGTAACCTTTACCCGGTGTTTTTCTAAGGCGGATAAGTATGAAAAGATATGTCTCTTTGGAGGAGATCTCCGACGGAAAACTCTATAAGGCGGACGACATGGTGAAGGCGGATTGCCTCGGCTGTAAGGATTGTTCGAGGTGCTGTCATGAGATGGGAGACACGATCCTATTGGATCCTTACGACATCTGGCGCTTTCAAAAGGGGCTCGGGAAGGATGCGCAGACGCTCCTTGCGGAGGGGAAGATCGCGCTGCGCGTCGTGGATGGCGTGATCGTGCCGCACATCAAGATGACGCCACTCTCTCAAGGGGATGAAAAGTGTCCCTTTCTCGATGAGAACGGATGGTGTACGGTGCATGCGCATCGCCCTGGCCTTTGCAGATTGTTCCCCCTTGGCAGGTATTATGAGGGAGAGGGTTTTTCATACTTCCTGCAAAAGAGCGAGTGTACCCATCCCAAGGCGAAGGTCAAGGTCAGCAAGTGGCTTGACGTACCGGAGCTTCAGAAGTATGAGGCCTACGTCCTGACCTGGCACCAGATCCAGAAGCAGGCGGAGAGCCTGCAGCAGGAGAACACCGACGAGGCATTTGGCCGAAACTTAAACATGTTTTTACTCAAGACTTTTTTCCTTACGCCCTATGAAGCGGATGCAGAATTTTATCCGCAATTTGAGGCGCGACTGTCCGCCTATCGGAGCATTGTAAATTAAAAATTTTAATCTAACAATAATTGGTATTGACGAGGCAAAGAAAACGTATTATATTGGGTCTTGCAATACAGGTGAAAGAGAGAAGAACCATGGACGAATTGTTAGACCTTTTAGCGAATTTATATCCCGAAGTAGATTTTGAGACCGAGGACAGTCTGGTGGATGATGGAATTCTCGATATGGACGACGTGGATGCGATCGTTTCCGAGATTGAGGACCAATTTGGCGTGACCATTCCTGCCGAGCTTGTTACCGCAGAGAACTTTAATTCCGCGGATGACATGTATGATCTGATCCAGAAGTTGGACGAATAAAATAGCGTATTATGATAGTCAAAAGAGACGATTCCTGCAACGCGCAGGGGTCGTCTTTTATTCTGCTCGATTGCACAAAAATTGACAGCAGATATTGTCGAGGTTGTCATTGACGATGGTGCGGGGAAAGTGCTATTGTTTTAAAGGATGTGTGTTTAGAATCTTATGGGGAGGAAAAACCAATGAGCAAAAAGAAAAACAAGTCACCACAAAACCAAAATAAGCCTGCGGTAAATCAATCCGCACCGGCTGAAAAGCCCGTAAAGAAAGTCGAAGCGACAAAGAAGAACGACGGCATTTATGATGCCAAAACCCTTGGTACGCCGAAGGTACTTACGCTGGGACTTCAGCACATGTTCGCCATGTTCGGCGCAACGATCCTGGTACCCATGCTGACAGGTCTGGACGTATCGACGACGCTTCTGTTTGCCGGTCTTGGAACGCTTTTGTTCCACTTCCTGACGAAATGCAAGGTTCCCGCATTTTTGGGATCCTCGTTCGCATTCCTGCCTGGTTACATGACGATCGCGCCCATGTTAGAGGACGGTTCACCCAATAAGGAACTGCTTCCTTACGCGTGTGTCGGCGTAGCCTGTGCCGGCCTTTTGTATCTGCTGCTTTCACTTTTGATCAAAATCTTTGGCAGCGGTAAGGTCATGAGATTCTTCCCGCCCGTTGTTACTGGACCCATTATCATCGCCATCGGTCTTACCCTGTCCCAGACGGCAATTGACAGCTGCGCATCGGATTGGGGCGTGGCATTGGTAGCGATCATCTTGATCATTATCTGCAACATTTGGGGCAAGGGAATGGTAAAGATCGTACCCATCATCATCGGCGTGCTTGGTTCTTACGCCGTGGCGGTTGCTCTTGGTGACGTGGATTTCGCCAATGTGGCCAATGCAGAATGGATCGGCCTTCCCATTCACTGGGAGGAGACGGCCTTCTGGGCTTTCCAGCAGGGAGACACTTCCATGCTGATCACCTCCATCATTACGATCGTTCCCATCGCACTCGCTACTATCGTGGAGCATGTGGGAGACATTTCCGCAATCTCCTCTACGGTTGACAGAAACTTCATCAAGGATCCCGGACTTCACAGAACCCTCCTTGGTGATGGACTTGCAACAATTGTGGCAGCGCTGTTTGGCGCTCCTGCAAATACGACCTACGGCGAGAACACTGGCGTTTTGACGCTGACCAAGGTTTATGACCCCCTGGTGATCCGCATTGCGGCAGGCTTTGCAATCCTGTTCTCCTTCTGCCCGAAGTTCTCTGCACTGATCGGAAGCATGCCTTCCGCAACCGTTGGCGGCGTATCCCTCGTCCTTTACGGTATGATCTCCGCAGTCGGCGTTCGCAACATCGTAGAATCCAAGTGTGACTTCTCTAAGAGCCGTAACGTCATCATCGCAGCGCTGATCCTTGTACTCTCCATCGGCATCAAGTTTAGCGCGGCTCAGGCCATTGTCCTGGAGGCAGGCGTATTCACCATCAAGCTTTCCGGCCTTGCAGTCGGCGCATTGGTAGGTATCATCATGAACGCCATCTTGCCCGGTAAGGATTACGTCTTCAAGGAAAATTAATGGATTAAGAAATCTTAATTTGACATAAGACATCTCAAATGGAATAATGGAATTAAGGAACACGGGAACCGAGTCGTTCCCGTGTTTTTTATTTTCTAGATTATAAGCTCAAGTTGACCTTTACGGGGGACTTTGATGCGATGCTAAAGAAGGCTCGTGAAAAGACGAAAGAGCCCATGGCAAAGGTTTTACGAGAGCTTCGATGAGGGAAGGTGAGACATTGAGAAAATACTTTATGATAACGCTATTGCTCGTAGTCAGCATGATCTTAGTAGGCTGCGGTTCACCTAAAAATGGCGGTGGAAATCAGACGAAGGAATCTGATGCTAGTATGAACGAAACGATTCAAGTTTTCGGTCAGGAAAAGATTGTGGTGAAGCCAGAACGGGTGGGCGGCGCGTATGTGGCACAGCCGGCTGGCATGATGGTTCCGGACAGTGCCTCTTTTCAACGCAGCATTCTTCCTAACGGTAGCTTATGGGGGATTACGAACAGTGGAGAAATCTGGGGAAATCCAGGGCTTACGGGAGACTGGGATTTCAGCGACGTGCGGACTTTCGTGACATGGCAGGACAAGGTGATCCTAACCCGCGCAGGTCATGAATCGGAATTGGAGATGCGTAGCCTTTCGGGAGAATTGGTTGGAAAGATTGATACCAAGGGCGGTCAAGTGGAGACGCTTGGCGGCGGAGGCTATGCGCTGGTTCGAAGCGGTGAACATGGCTCGCACGTAGGAATTTGCGGGATCGACGCGGAAAAGAAGATTTTAGGGGACGAAATTGGTCCACTTCCAAGTGACGTACGCGGCATTTTTGACTTGGGGAGCGATGCTGAGAACTTGTACTTTTACACTGCGGACGCGGCCTATCGTTATGCCTTGTCAGAACAGGTTTGTTATGAGCTCTTTCAATGGACGGACGTGGGGCTTCTTGGCGGAAGCGTCTGGATGGTTTGGAAGGACGAAGCGGGGGCCT
>JAFPRF010000332.1 GCA_017400965.1 Lachnospiraceae bacterium | reverse complement strand
TTAAAGGACGAGAGGCTCGAAAAGCCCGCCTGGATCGATACGTCCGTCACCGGGAACTTCGGCACCAGGAGCATCTGCTCCGCCGCGCGGATGCGCTTTTCGGTCAGGTATTCGTAGAAGGTGTGGGAGGTGTACTCCTTAAACAGGCGCGTAAAGTAAAACTTTGAAAAGCCCGCAATCTGCGCCGCCTGCTCTAGGGAAATGTTCTCGGAGTAATGCTCGTCGATGTAGTCCATGACCATCGAAAGCTGGCTGATCACGGAGCTGTTCTTGATCGTCGTGTCCGTGGAGGCGGGAAGGGATCCCATGTTCTTCTCGCCGAGCCTTGCGAAAAAGCTAAGGAGGCAGGCGTAGAGGTTCATCTCCTTGGTGACGCTTTGACCCCAATAATGCTCCGCAAGCTTTAGGATGAGCTTTGCCTCCTCCGTGTAGTACTCCGGATCGTCGTCATAGGTGATCCGCATCGGAACGGAGAGGAGGGACTGGATGTAATGGTAGCCCGGCAGCTGGGACAGTAGGTTCAGCTCGAAAATGTAGATCAGTCGGGCGCCCTTAGGCGGCGCTTCGAGGGAGTGGATCGTTCCGGCGGGGATGATAAAGATGTCGCCGGGCTCCAAGACGTAGGTCTCGGACATGATGTTCGCCACGTAGCTGCCCTCCAGGGGCATGATGATCTCAAGCGCGGTGTGCCAGTGGCTGGAGAAGTTGGCGGACTGTACGTTGTACCAAAAACGCATTGAGGAGCTTTTGACGAGCTGTACGTGCTCGTGATTGCCCTCGAGGACGCGGTCGCCGTTCTTCACCATGTCGGGCTGCACCAGATATTTTTTCTGTTGTTCAGGCGTTAATGAATAGATCTCGGGTGGGTTCATAATTACCTCTTTCTGAAAGCAATATCTGCTTTGCAAATATTGCTTTTCGCGTCCATGGTAGCACAACATGGCAAAGAATACAAGGATTTCTGACGAAAAATTGCTTTGTTCACAGAATCTACACAATTCTAAAATCGCAATATTCGTAAAATTGTAAGAAAAATAGTAAGAAAGCTCATGAGAGCGGCGGAAACGCGAGGGTAGGTAAATCGTTTTTCCCCTTGAAGGGATTGTTTCTGTTGACACTTGGGGAGGGCTCGTTTATACTGAAAACATAGGCGCTTATGCCAAGCAACCCTCAGGGGCTTTTGAATATGGCCGAAAGGCGGAAATGAGAGGAAAAATCAGGTATGGAAGTTGCAAAGAATGCGATTCTTTCTGGAAAGGCGGTTTTAGGAATTGAGTTTGGTTCGACCAGGATCAAGGCAGTTTTGGTGGATGAGACCCACCAGCCCATCGCCATGGGCGTGCACGATTGGGAGAACCGTTTTGAAGATGAGATCTGGACCTACAGCATGGAGGACATTACGACGGGCCTGCAGGACTGCTATGCATCCCTCGCGAAGGACGTAAAGGAGAAATACGGCGTGGCCCTTACAAAGCTCGGCGCGATCGGCTTCTCTGGCATGATGCACGGCTACATGCCTTTTGACAAGGACGGAAACCTTCTGGTTTCGTTCCGTACTTGGAGAAATACAATGACGGGGCAGGCAGTCAAGGAGCTTTCTCCCCTGTTTGCATTTAACGTACCCCAGAGATGGAGCATCGCGCATCTCTATCAGGCGATCCTGAACCAGGAAAAGCACGTGAAGGACATCGCCTTCTTTACGACGCTGGCAGGCTTCATTCACTGGAAGCTGACCGGTCAAAAGGTGATGGGCATCGGCGAGGCATCCGGCATGTTCCCCATCGATTCCGAGATCATGGATTACGATCAGAGAATGCTGGATCAGTTTGACGCCCTTGTACAGAATTGGGGCTACAAGTGGAACATTCGCGAGATCCTTCCCAAGGTTCTGAAGGCTGGCGAGAACGCCGGAACCCTGACCGCAGAGGGCGCAAAGTTCCTGGATCCCACCGGAACGCTGGAGGCAGGGTGTCCCATGTGTCCTCCCGAGGGCGACGCCGGCACTGGCATGGTAGCAACGAACGCCGTGAAGGTACGCACCGGCAACGTATCCGCCGGCACATCCATCTTCTCCATGGTAGTTCTCGAGAAGGCACTCTCCAAGTACTACGAGGAGATCGACATGGTGACCACGCCCGACGGTTATCCCGTGGCCATGGTACACTGCAACAACTGTACCTCCGACCTGAACGCGTGGGTGAACCTCTTTAAGGAGTTCTCCGAGCAGTTTGGCATGAAGATAGACATGAATGATCTTTATGGAACCCTGTATCGCAAGGCTTTGGAGGCTGACAAGGACTGCGGCGGCCTGATGGCATACAACTACTTCTCCGGCGAACCCGTAACGGGCCTTAACGACGGCGGAAGACCCATGTTCCTGCGCACGCCCGATGCAAAGTTCACGCTGGCAAACTTTATGAGAAGCCATCTGTACAGCGCGCTTGCGGCACTGAAGGTTGGTAACGACATCCTTCTCAAGCAGGAGCAGATCACCGTGGATAGCCTGATGGGACACGGCGGACTCTTTAAGACGCCCGTGGTTGGACAGAAGATGCTGGCAGCAGCGCTGAACGCGCCTGTTACCGTTATGGATACCGCAAGTGAGGGCGGCCCTTGGGGCATGGCGATCCTGGCTTGCTACATGATCGAAAAGGAAGAGGGCGAAGGCCTCGCGGATTACCTCGAGAAAAAGATCTTTGCGGGTCAGACCGGTACGACGATCACGCCCGACGCCGAGGACGTGGCAGGCTTTGATGCCTTCCTCGAGAAGTACGTAAATACGATCCCTGCGCAGAAGGCTGCAGTTGAGGGACTGAAGTAAAAGGAGATTTGAAATGTTAGAGGAATTAAAGCAGTTAGTTTACGAAGCAAACATGGACCTGCCAAAGTACGGCCTGGTCACCTTCACCTGGGGTAACGTCAGCGCCATCGACCGCGCGACGGGCTACTTTGTGATCAAGCCCAGCGGCGTGCCCTATGAGAAGCTTGCGCCCGAGGACATGGTAGTCATGGACTTAAACGGCAATAAGATCGAGGGAAGATACAATCCCTCCTCCGACACCCCGACCCACGCGGAGCTCTACAAGGCGTTCCCTGAGATCGGCGGCGTGGTACATACCCACTCCTCCTATGCGACGAGCTGGGCACAGGCAGGCAGAAGCATTCCCTGCTATGGCACGACCCACGCGGACTACATCTACGGCGAGGTGCCCTGCGTAAGGTGCCTCACGAAGGAAGAGATCGAGGATGCCTACGAGGAGAATACCGGACATCTGATCGTGAATGAATTCAATCGCATGGGTAAGGATCCCATGGCAGTTCCCGCCGTACTTTGCAAGAATCACGGACCCTTCGCATGGGGCAAGAATGCCAGCGAAGCAGTGCACAACGCAGTGGTTCTCGAGGAGGTGGCCAAGATGGCATACCGCGCGGAAACCATCAATCCCCGCATCCAGCCCGCACCGCAGGAGCTGCAGGACAAGCACTACTTCAGAAAGCACGGCGCCAACGCTTACTACGGCCAGAAGGAGCAGTAGGCCGAAAACCGCAAGGGTTTCGAAATCTCGGGCAAGAATTGGCTAGACGAAACATGCGGTTTATGGTAATCTGAAAGGTGGGTAATTAGTAACGGTTTAGAAGGAACGGTTACGCAATACTATAATATATGGCCGCCGAAAAGCGGCAGAATGGAGGAAACCATGAACAATTTAGAGCTGCAAAAGACAGCGAACGAAGTTCGTAAGGGGATCGTGACTGCAGTTCACGCTGCAAAGGCGGGTCACCCCGGCGGATCTCTGTCCGCAGCAGACGTGTTCACCTATCTCTACTTCGAGGAGATGAACGTTGATCCTAAGAATCCTGACAAGGAGGACAGGGATCGCTTCGTACTTTCCAAGGGCCATACCGCCCCTGGACTTTATGCGACCTTGGCACAGAAGGGATTTTTCCCCAAGGAGGAACTGCTGAGCCTTAGAAAATTGGGCGCGCTCCTTCAGGGACATCCTTGCATTCATATCCCCGGCGTAGACATGTCCTCCGGTTCCCTCGGACAGGGCATCTCCGCTGCAGTCGGCATGGCACTGGGCGCAAAGCTTGGAAATAAGGATTTCCGCGTTTACACCCTGCTTGGCGACGGCGAGATTCAGGAAGGTCAGGTTTGGGAGGCAGCCATGTTCGCAGGCTTCCGCAAGCTGGACAACCTCGTAGTGATCGTTGACAACAACGGCCTGCAGATCGACGGACCCATCGACAAGGTTTGCTCTCCTTATCCCATTGATGAGAAGTTCAAGGCCTTCAATTTCCACGTAATCAACTGCAACGCGCATGATTTTGACGAGCTCCGCGCAGCCTTCAAGGAGGCAAAGGAGACCAAGGGCATGCCCACTGCCATCGTAGTGCACAGCACCAAGGGCAAGGGCGTATCCTTCATGGAGAATCAGTGCGGCTGGCACGGCAAGGCTCCGAATGACGAGGAGTATGCAGTAGCTATGGCTGATCTGGAGAAGATCGGCGCCAGTCTTAACTAACGGGAAAGGTAGGTAAAGAGAAAATGGCAGACGTAAAGAAGATCGCTACCCGTGAAAGCTACGGTAACGCGTTAAAGGATTTGGCTGAAGAGTTCCCCAATCTGGTAGTTCTGGACGCAGACCTTGCTGAGGCTACCAAGACCGGTATTTTTAGAAAGGCATATCCCGATCGTCACATTGACTGTGGTATCGCGGAGTGTAACATGATGGGCGTGGCAGCAGGCCTCTCCCTGGTTGGAAAGATTCCCTTCGTAAGCTCCTTCGCAATGTTTGCGGCAGGCCGCGCTTACGAGCAGGTTCGTAACTCCATTGGCTACCCTCACCTGAACGTAAAGATCGGTGCAACCCATGCGGGCATCACCGTTGGTGAGGACGGCGCAACCCATCAGTGTAACGAGGACATCGCCCTGATGAGAACCATTCCCGGCATGGTGGTTATGGTTCCCTCCGATGACGTAGAGGCAAAGGCAGCCGTTCGCGCAGCCTTGGAGTACGAAGGCCCCGTATACATTCGTTTCGGTCGTGCGGCAGTGCCCGTGATCAATGACAAGCCTGATTACAAGTTCGAGATCGGTAAGGGTACCGTTGTTCGCCCTGGTAAGGACGTAACCATCGTTGCCACCGGCATCTGCGTAGATTCCGCCCTTGGCGCAGCTGAGAAGCTCGCTGCAGACGGCATCGATGCGGAAGTCATCAACATCTGCACCATCAAGCCTCTGGACGAGGAGATCATCTTGGGCAGCGCAAAGAAGACCGGCAAGGTTGTGACCGTGGAAGAGCATTCCGTGATCGGCGGCCTCGGCAGCGCAGTTTGCGATTGCCTCTCCGAGAAGCTTCCTACGCCCGTGAAGAAGCTCGGCATGCAGGACGTCTTCGGCGAGTCCGGCTCCGCAGGCGCTCTGGTTGCAAAGTATGGCCTTGACGCTGACGGCGTTTACGCTTCCGTAAAGGCATTTATCTAAGTTTTCAGTCCTAAAGATCAGTTCTGGAATAAACTGTGGGCGCGCCGTTTGAGCGTTTGTAAAGGCGGCGCGCTCCTCGTGAGGATGACATGAAAAACTATTTATCGCCATCGATTCTAGCAGCGGATTTCTGGAATCTGGGAGAACAGATTCGCGCAGCGGAACGGGGAGGCGCATCCTACCTTCACGTGGACGTGATGGACGGGGTGTTCGTTCCTTCCATTTCCTTTGGCATGCCTGTATTAGAGGCATTAAAAAGAAAAACGACGCTCCTTTTGGACGTGCATCTGATGATCGTGGAACCGGGGCGTTACATAGAAACCATGGCGAGCATGGGCGCTGACCTGATCAACTTTCACTTAGAGGCAGCTTCGGATCCCATCAGCGTGATCAAAAAGATCAGAAGCCTCGGGAAGAAGGTCGGGATCACCATCAAGCCTGCAACGCCGGTCTCGGCGCTGGATCCCTATCTGGAGCTGGTGGACATGGTACTGATCATGACCGTGGAGCCGGGCTTTGGCGGGCAGTCCTTAATGCCGGACTGCTTGGATAAGGTAAGGCAGCTTCGTCAGAAAGTGACGGAGATGGGGCTTGCATTGGACATTGAAGTAGACGGCGGCGTCAAGGAGAGCAATCTGGACATGGTCCTGGATGCCGGCGCCAACGTGATCGTAGCCGGATCTGCCATCTTTGGCGGAAATCCGGAGGAACGGACAAGAATCTTCGTGGAGAAGATGGAAGCGCGGGAGTAGTCTGCGCGAAAAGGAGGGCTTCCCTCCTTTTTTGGTAGTACGAAGCTTTGGGGGGCAGAGTACAAAGAAGGGGTTATTGACGGTATGGCAGAAGGATTCAAGCGATTAAAGAAAGAGATTCGCTCCTTGTCATTTCGATTGCCGATGATCTTTGCGATGAGCGGTCTTGTCATTATGCTGATCGTGGTACCGATCGTGTACTATTGGTTCCGAGACCGCATGATCGATGACTATTCGCGCATGGCGCAGGGCATGGCCAGAATGATGGCGCAGACCCTTGACGCAGACGGCATCGATGCTTACTTGGAAAATGATCAGCAGACGGAAAAGTACTTGGAGATCCGTCAAAGGCTGATGGACATAAAGAAATACTATCCAGACGTAATTTACGCGCACGTGCTTCGCTTCGAGAGGGACGGCGCGGTTGTCGTGTTTAATCCGCAGGAGACCGGCGAGTGGACCGGTGACGGGCCCGGCGATTTTAGAACGCTGGATGCGACCTATTCCAAATATCAGGAAAAGCTCAACGCAGGCAAGGAGTTTACGCTTGTCGCGGACTCCAAGAACGAGGGCTATTTCCTGACTTATTTTCTTCCGATCTTTGACGGCAAAGGCAAATACCAGTGCCACGTGTGCGCTTCCTTTTCCATGGAAAATTTTCACGTGCAAAATCTGCTGTTCCTACATGGCATGCTGATCGTATTTGCAGTTGTTTTAACGGTCATTCTTGTGATCGACGTGTTACTGATCCGCAGGCAGATCATCCGGCCTCTTCGCAGCATGACGAACTGTACGGCGAACTTTGCGTATGACACCGAGGCGGATCGCTTCCGAAACGTGCAGACGATGGAGGAGCTGAACGTCCAGACCCATGATGAGATCGAAGACCTTTATTACCAGTTTATGTCGGTGATGAAGGAAAGTCTTTATTACATGACGAGCCTAAACCGCGCCAAGAGCGACATGCAGGAGCAGGAGGAAAAGCTCGGCCAGATCAGCGAGACCGCGTACAAGGACGCGCTGACCAGCGTTGGCAATCAGGCGGCCTTCAACAAGGTGAGTGAGGTATTGAATAAGGCCATGGCGGAAAAGCGGGCGGAATTCGCCGTTGTCATGGTGGACGTCAATAACCTGAAGTACGTGAATGACACCTACGGCCATAAATATGGCGACGTATACATCAAGGGGTGCTGCAACCTCATCTGTAACGTGTATAAGCGCTCGCCCGTGTACCGCGTGGGCGGCGATGAGTTCGTCGTGATCCTGCGCAACGAGGATTACATGAGCAGACTCCTTCGCATGACGCAGGTGCGGGAGGCCTTTAAGAAGTCCTATGGCAATCAGGAGAAGGATCCTTGGGAGCGGTTTTCAGCGTCCGTTGGCATGGCGGAGTGCGAGCCCGGGGATGAGACCGTGGATCAGGTTCTCAAGCGCGCGGACAAGGAAATGTACGAACACAAAATGGAATTTAAGAAAAAATACGGAAGCTACCGTTAGGAGGGTAACATGGGATATTTAGAGGGGAAATGTCCGAAGTGCGGCGAAAAGACAAGGGAGCAGAGCAATGCCTGGGCGTACGGCAGCCCAATCCGCTTTTGCCCGAGATGCAAGCAGGAATACCTGGACAGGAGATGGCGCGAGGTGGCCATCGACGGGTTTGATCCGAAAGCGACGAGCCCCGCGTATTACCTAAAGTGCTTTGCGGGATGCCTTCTTGGCACGGCGCTGGGCTATGGTTGGTTTTATTACACGACCCACTACAAGGGATACTGGAGCACTGCAAACGTTGGATTTCTCATCGTTTGCGCGCTAGGCACGATCGGTTGCCTTGGAATGGCGATCTACATCGGCCTGGGCTTTGGAAAAAAGGCGGATCAGAAGTACATGGAGGAGTCCAAGCGGCGCCTGCGCGATGCGGAGTACGTGAAGAAATTGCTGGCCTGTGGCTATCACGTCCCCGATGAATACACGGTCGGCATCCGAAATTCCAGTGATTCGCTTTGATCCTAAGGGTTTTACGTGGAAAAAGTGGCAAAAAGCTTGACTTTTCGCATGGTTTCGTGCTATGTTTAATTAATACCGATAGTACTAAAAGACACAGGCGAAGAGTGTAGTACAGCGTTTACAACGCCTTCTTGCGTGCGAAAATTCGCGCGTGGGGAGGCGTTTCCCAGTTATAAAGGAGGCATACGGAACATGACAAACAAAGGACCTTATTACATTACGACGGCTATTGCCTATACGTCAGGTAAGCCGCACATCGGCAACTGCTACGAGATCATTCTCGCAGATGCCATTGCCAGATACAAGAAGGCAGACGGCTTTGACGTGCACTTCCAGACCGGAAGCGACGAGCATGGCCAGAAGATCGAGACCCGCGCCATCGAGGAGGGCATGACCCCGAAGGAGTTCGTCGATAAGACGGCAGGCACCATCAAGGAGCTCTGGGACATGATGGGTACCTCTTACGACCGCTTCATCCGCACCACCGACGCGGATCATGAGCGTCAGATCCAGAAGATCTTCAAGAAATTATATGATCAGGGCGACATTTACAAGGGCGCGTACGAGGGCAAGTATTGTACCGAGTGCGAGGCCTTCTATACCGAGACGCAGCTTAAGGAGGGCAAGTGCCCCGTCTGCGGCGGAAACGTCCATGACGAGAAGGAGGAGGCTTACTTTTTCAAGATGAAGAAGTATGCAGACCGCCTAATCGAGCACATCAAATCTCATCCCGAGTTCATTCAGCCGGTATCTCGAAAGAACGAGATGATGAACAACTTCCTGCTGCCTGGCCTGCAGGATCTCTGCGTATCCCGCACCTCCTTTAAGTGGGGCATTCCCGTGGACTTCGACGAGAGACACGTGGTTTACGTATGGCTGGACGCACTGAGCAACTATATCACCGGCATCGGCTACGACGCGGACGGCGAGAGCGGCGACCTGTACAAGAAGTACTGGCCCGCTGACCTTCACCTGATCGGTAAGGACATCATCCGCTTCCATACCATTTACTGGCCCATCTTCCTCATGGCCCTCGGCGAGCCTTTGCCGAAGCAGGTATTCGGCCATCCCTGGCTGTTGCAGGGCGGCGAGAAGATGAGTAAGTCCAAGGGCAACGTGATCTACGTTGACGACATGATCAACATCTTCGGCCTGGATGCCGTTCGTTATTTTGTATTGCATGAGATGCCTTACGAGAACGACGGAACGATCACTTGGGAGCTCATGACGGAGCGCGTGAATTCCGATCTGGCAAATACCCTTGGCAACCTCGTAAACCGTACCGTTGCCATGAGCAACAAGTACTTTGGCGGTACCGTTGCGGACAAGGGGGTTGTTGTTCCTGAGATTGATGACGACTTAAAGGCCGTTGTCACGGGCGCATACGAGAAGATCGAGAAGCTCATGGATACGCTTCACGTGGCAGATGCGCTGACCGAGATCTTCACCGTATTTAAGAGACTGAACAAATACATTGACGAGACGGAGCCTTGGGTTCTGGCAAAGGATCCCGCAAAGGCAGACCGTCTTGCAACCGTACTGTATAACCTTAGCGAGGGCATCATCATCGGTGCGTCCCTCCTGGCACCCTTCCTTCCGACCACGGCAGGAAAGATCGCGCAGCAGCTGGGTACCTCACTTCGCGACTTTGATACGCTGGGCAGCTTTGGCCTGAACCAGGGCAGCAAGGTGACCGAGACGCCAGAGATCCTGTTCGCAAGACTGGATAAGGAAGAGATCCTGAAGAAGGCTGAGGAGGTACAGGCGCGTCAGCGTCAGGAGTTCCTGGAGCATCAGAAGGTCGCTTTCGCAAATCTGGTAAAGGCGAATCGCATGACCCAGGCGGAGGCTGACGAGAAGTGGGCGGCACTGACCGGCGCACCCGCAGCTGACGCAAAGAATGACGCGGTGATCGACATCGAGGCAAAGCCGGAGATCACCTATGATGATTTCGCAAAGCTGCAGTTCCAGGTAGGCGAGATCATTGCCTGCGAGGCAGTGAAGGGGTCGAAAAAGCTCCTTTGCAGCAAGGTAAAGATCGGCAGCCAGGTAAAGCAGATCCTTTCCGGCATCCATGCGGCATATGAGCCCGAGGAGATGGTCGGTAAGAAGGTGATGGTGCTTGTGAACCTTGCACCGAGAAAGATGGCGGGACTTGTCAGCGAGGGCATGCTCCTTTGCGCGGAGGATGCGGAAGGCAATCTTGCGCTGATGAAGCCTGAAAAGGACATGCCGGCTGGCGCAGAGATCGGTTAATGAAAGATTTGTAGTCAACAGTAACTTATCGGGGATTATAGGAAGACGGGGGTTTGCCTATGAGAAAAGAAGAGTTTACGATTGATTCCAGAGACGGTATCCACAAGCTGTATTCGGTCAAGTACGTACCGGAGGGGCAACCCCGGGCCATCGTGCAGATCGTGCATGGCATGGCGGAGCACGTTGGAAGGTATGAGGACTTCGCGAAGTTCCTGACGGAGCAGGGGTTCCTGGTGACGGGCGAGGATCATTTGGGGCATGGTCAGTCCGTTCCTGACGGGGATACCTACGGGTACTTTTGTTCCATGGACCCGGCAACGGTTGTGGTGCGCGACGTGCACCGCCTGAAAAAGACCATACAGGGTCAGTATCCCGGCGTGCCATATATTATCCTGGGACACAGCATGGGCTCTTACATCCTGCGCAACTACCTGTTCCGCTATGGGACGGGAATTCAGGGTGCCATCATCATGGGCACGGGCATGGAAAAGCCTGTGGAAGTAGGGTTTGTGAGGTGCCTGTCGAAATGCATCGAAATGATCTATGGTGAAAAGCACTTAAGCCCGACTTTGGATAAGCTGGTCGGCGGCAAGTACAACGCGAAGATCACGAATCCTCGCACGGAGAGCGACTGGCTGACGAAGGACGAAGAGATCGTAAACCATTACCGCATTGATCCGCTTTGCGGCTTCCCCTTTACGGTCAACGGATACCGATGCCTATTTGAACTGGTGAATCGCCTGTTCAAGGCGGACAACCTGTCAAAGCTCCCTGCGGATCTTCCGGTGCTGATGGTATCCGGAACGGAGGACCCCGTGGGCGCGTACGGCGTTGGCGTAAAGAAGGCCTATGAATCCATTACGGGCGCCGGCATGAAAAAGGTGGAGCTGAAGCTCTATGAGGGCGACCGCCATGAAATTCTGAATGAACTGGACCGCGCGAAGGTGTATGAAGACATCGCGGCATGGCTTGGCAGCGTGATCGGGTAAATTGCGTTTGGCGCGAAGGAGGTACTTGCTTGGAATACACTGTCAGATGGGCCAAGCGTGAGGAATGGGACGCGGCCATAAGTCTCATATGGAAAACCTTTCTTCGCTTTGACGCGGCGGAGTGTACGGAGCAGGGGATCCAAAGCTTTCGCGACTTTATCATGGACCCTGACCTAAAGCATTCGTTTTACGAGGGCGGCTACGAGCTACTGGTGGCCCTGGACGGCGACAGAATCGTCGGCGCGGCGAGCCTTCGGAGCGTCACGCACTTATCGCTCCTGTTTGTGGAGGAAAGCCATCACAGACGCGGCATCGGACGAAGCATGATGGAGACGCTGATGCACTACCTTCTGACGGAGGTGGGAGAGCATTACCTGTCGCTCCTTGCATCACCCTATGCGCTGGAATTCTATAAAAAGCTGGGATTTACGCAGGTTGGGCCCATGACCTCGCCATCGGGGATCCCGGTCGTAAAGATGGAAAAAGTATTTTAGGAAGGACCTAAAGCAATGAAATTTTTTAATCTCGACAGTCCGCTGATGCAGGGACTGAGCAAAATGGCGGACATCATGATCCTGAACATCATCGCGCTGATCTGCTGCATCCCGATCATCACCATCGGCGCATCCATGACGGCGCTGTACTACATGGCGCTGAAGATCGTGAGAAACGAAGAAGTGTACATCGTCAAGGGCTTTTGGAAGTCCTTTAAGCAAAATTTCCGCCAGGGCACGGTGATCTGGCTGATCCAGGTGGTCGTGATGTTCGTCCTGTTCCTGGATTACAACATCGTATACCGCATGCCGGAATCGAATCCTTCGATCTTGGTACAGGTGCTGTTCCTAGCGACGGCGCTGCTGGCATTGGTGGAGTTTCTCTTTATCTACCCCGTACTTTCGAAGTTTGACAACCCCATCATCCGTACCTTCCGGAACGCCTTTGTCATGGCGATCATGCAGTTCCCTAAGGTGATCCTGATGGCGGTACTTTGGGCGTTGCCCGTACTGATCGGACTGTTTGTGTTCCAGATCTTCCCGCTGGTGATCCTCTTTGGATTGTCCCTGCCGGCCGTTGGCTGCGCGTTCCTGTACAACAAGTTCTTCCAGAAGATGGAGGACAAGGTGATCGCCCGCGCAAGGGAGAACGGAGAGCTTCCCGAGGAGCCCGGCAGCGAGGACGAGCACATCTTCAGCGATGCGGCCGAACCTTCATTGGAAGAAAAGAAGAAGTAATTCGAAATGCATACACAATATGCAGAAGTACCAAAAAATCAAGTCAAGATTGTACATTTTGACAAGGTAAAGCGTAAAAGGTAGCAATTCTCACAATACGCGCCAAAATCTTTGGTGAAATCGTTCATGGTAGAAAAAAGCCCCGTCTGCTATACTTACTATAGCTTGTTGGGTCTTAAAAGAAAAACATTATGCCAAAGGCGAGATGAAAGGAGTTTTCAAACATGGCAAGTTTATCATTGAAAAACATCTGCAAAGTTTATCCCAACGGATTTGAAGCAGTTAAGAACTTCAACCTTGAGATCGCAGATCAGGAATTCATTATTTTCGTAGGACCTTCCGGATGCGGTAAGTCCACCACCCTTCGTATGATCGCAGGTCTGGAGGATATCTCCTCTGGTGAACTGAAGATCGGCGACAGAGTTGTAAACGACGTTGAACCTAAGGACAGAGATATCGCGATGGTATTCCAGAACTACGCTCTGTATCCTCACATGTCCGTATACGACAACATGGCATTTGGTCTGAAACTGAGAAAGGTTCCCAAGGATCAGATCGATAAGATGGTTAAGGAAGCAGCTAAGATCCTTGACCTGACTCCCCTCCTGGATCGTAAGCCCAAGGCTTTGTCCGGTGGTCAGAGACAGCGTGTAGCCATGGGTCGTGCAATCGTTCGTGAACCCAAGGTCTTCCTTTTCGACGAACCTCTTTCCAACCTGGACGCGAAACTTCGTGTGGCCATGCGT
>JAFPRF010000331.1 GCA_017400965.1 Lachnospiraceae bacterium | reverse complement strand
CGGTAGGTTGCCTGACGGAAATCGCCGCCCTCGGTATGCTTTTCATGTGCCCGTCCGCCGACGATGCTGATGCGAAGGTCCGTGACCTCACTTCCCGTTAATACGCCGGGATGCGTTCGCTCTTCCAAGTGCGTTAAGATCAATCTCTGCCAGTTTTTGTCAAGATCGTCCTCGCTGACGTATGAGGCAAACTGCAGGCCGCTTCCGCGCTCTAACGGCTCCATGAGGAGCTGTACCTCCGCGTAGTGTCGCAGCGGCTCGTAGTGCCCTACGCCAAGCACCGGCTCAGCCAAGGTTTCCTTGTAGACAATGCTGCCATTTTCAAACGAAACACCCAGCTCATAGCGCTCCATCATAAGACTCTTTAAAATCTCAAGCTGCACCTCGCCCATGACGGATACGTGGATCTCCTTAAGACTTTCCACCCAGTGCACGCGCAGCATTGGTTCCTCTTCCTCAATGCGACGAAATTGCCCGAGTGCCACTATCGGGTCATAATCATCGGGAAGCTTTACGCCATAGGTCAAAACAGGCTCCAAGCTCGGGATTTGATCCTCTCCCTCAAAGCCAAGGCCCTGTCCCACGTAAGTTTTCGTAAGGCCCGTCAGCGCGCAGATCTCTCCCGCCGCAGCCTCCTGCAGCGTCTGAAAGGTCAGCCCATTATAAAGGCGCACCTGATCGACCTTTTCCGGCTCCTTTGCGCTCCCATCCTGCAAGGTTTTCCGCCCCGTAGCAAGCAATTGCTTCGCAACAAGCTTTCCACCCGTCACCTTTACGTGAGTCAGTCTTGCACCCTGCTTATCACGACTGATCTTAAAGACTCTGGCGCCAAACTCCTCCGGATACTCTGGCTCCGGTGCGTAGGCCGCAATGCCGTCAAGGAGCGCCTCCACGCCCTCCATGCGAAGCGCAGACCCAAAGAATACCGGAAAAAGTGCCCTGTCCGCGATTGCGTCCTCAATGCTTTCCTTTTCGATCCGTCCAGTCTCTAGGTATTCCTCCAGAAGCGCTTCCCTGCAGGTAGAGACGTTTTCCAGCAGCTCCTCCCTCGCCGCGTTAAAGCAGACGCAGGAAGCATCCAGCTGCTCGGAAAGCTCCTTCATGAGTCTTTCCCTGTCCGTCCCCTCCTGATCCATTTTGTTGACAAATATATAGGTCGGAATGCCGTAGCGCTTTAGAAGTCCCCAAAGCGTCAGGGTATGGCCCTGCACGCCGTCCGCGCCGCTCACGACCAAAATTGCTAGGTCAAGCACCTTGAGCGTTCGCTCCATCTCCGCGGAAAAATCCACGTGCCCCGGCGTATCGAGGAGCGTAACGGAAAGGGAATCCCCTGCCTCCGGCCTATTCCACCCAAAAAGCGCCTGTTTGGAAAAGATTGTGATGCCGCGCTGCCGCTCAAGAGCAAAATGGTCGAGAAAGGCGTCCTGATGGTCGACCCTTCCCGCCTTTCGAAGCGCGCCCGAAAGATACAGGAAGGCCTCCGCAAGGGTGGTCTTTCCTGCATCCACGTGTGCCAAGATTCCAATGACTAGCCGCTTTTCCTTCATGTATTTCTCCTAAGTCTGTCTTATCTGTCCTTACGCCAATTCTCGTTCGTCTCCGTACTGGACGCGGTCGCCTTTGTGAGCTGGTAGATGATCTCACTCACGTACCGCACGGGAATGGTGCCCAGCTTTCTCTCCTTATCCCCCTTCGGGATGTCACCGTAGGAATGACCGACGCACTTATCCGCGTCCTCAGCTGAATAAAAGGCTGCATCATACACCGTAACTTCATCGCTCTCATCGCCAATGTATGCACCGGAGAAATGGAGTTCTACGGCATACCCCGCGTCCGCATCCTTGCGATAATAGCTGTAATAT
>JAFPRF010000330.1 GCA_017400965.1 Lachnospiraceae bacterium | reverse complement strand
GGCAGCCGTTGAGGGCGCTGGCTACGAGTACGCTGGAATGATCTAAAACGACTAAGCGGAGGGAAAGCGATGCGTTGGTATCATGTTTTAGGCCTAATGGTGTTATGCTTTTGTCTGGGCGGACTGATCGTATGGTGCCTAAAAAAGCCTGCGGAAACGGTAGGCCCGTCGGAACAAGCAAATACGGAAACGATTTCTGCCAGCGCATCGTCTGCAGATCTGTCGGAAAATGCTGATCTTTGGGCCACGTCCGTGGTCAAGCTGGAGGTGTTCGACGCTGATGATAATCGGATCGGAACGGGCAGCGGGTTTGCGGCATTCGAGGAACCGCTTCTGATCACCGCGCGGCACGTCATTGTGAACATGGAATACATGATCGCAACCAAGGACGATGGCACCACCTTCCGGATCGATCAGGTCATAGAAGACGATGAAGCATCGGACCTTGTGCTCTGCGTATTGCCTGAGGATGCGGGGATCAAAGCACTTCCCATAGCAGCGGCGGAGCCGAAAAGAGGGGCAGGCGTGATCGCCATCGGAAGTCAGTTCGGGGTAAATAACCTTGTGACGACGGGGAATGTCTGTGGACAATGGAACTCGGAGAAAGCCACTTGGATCCTCTTTACGGCACCGGTTTCAGGCGGCAGTAGCGGAGGCCCACTTCTGAACGAGAAGGGAGAGGTCGTCGGCATCGTCACGGGAAGTTATGAAAAGGGTCAGAACCTAAACCTAGCGGCACCGATTGCCAAGGCGCAGGCGCTATATGACAAAGGAAAATAAAGCAAAAAAGATTGGAACAGTCACCTTTTGAGGGTGGCTGTTTTCGTTTTAAAAACTTTTTCCGAGAATTTTTAAAATTTGGTGAGTAAAAATCGCAGAACCTGCAACTAATGGGTGAAAAAAGCAGAAATTCGAGAAAAAAGCAAGGGAGGTGATGCGTTTGAAATACACCACGGATGAAGCGATTCGCGAGATCATGTCGCGTAGAAAAAGAATAGAAATCAAACGGGAACGCCACAAGGCAAACGTGTTGATGGGCTTGAGCGTATCACTGATCATTGCCCTGACGATTGTGATCGGGTTTGGTCCGGGACGAGCAATCCGGGCACCGGAGGGTACGACGTATGGTGCATTCTTACTTTCGCCGGAAGCGGGAGGTTACGTTCTAATAGCACTACTTGCATTTGCGGTTGGCATCATGACAACGCTGATCTGTTTACAGTTAAAGAAGAAATCAGATTTGAATTTAGGAGGTATGAGGGATGAAGGTCAAGCAGAGGAGAATGAGGATCATGGCAGTGATCATGGCGATCGTCATGTCACTGAGCTCCCTGTCGGGGTGCTCGTTCCAAAAGGAATCGAAGGATCCGACCAGTCAGGAAACGACGACCGTCGACGCGACGGAAAGTAGCAGCGATCCTGAAGTGACGCCTGAATCGACGCCGAGCCCGATCACGCGGCTTACCAATGTTTTTCAGGCTGACGAGAATAGCACCTATTATGAGATCAAGTTTGCACTTCCCGAGAATACAACAAAGGAAGAGGCGGACATGATCACGCTGCCAAAAACGATGACGATTCCTGAGGGGTCGTTACTCTATAGCGTTCAAGGCGCGCAGAAGGATGACTATTCCTTTAACGGATGGTATTATGACGCAGCGCTGACGCAGCGCGCAGACGGCGGCGACGTAGTGGATCACAACATGACGTTGTATCCCTCCTTTGTACCGCTGCAGAACTTTGATGATGAGGTTCGGATCAATTACATCTCTGCCTTGGACGTAGAGCCAGATTTCAAGATCGAAGTCATTGCGTTTGGCCTGACGGAGGACGAGGTGCGCGAGCGCATTAAGGTGACCAACCTTTCCAAGGTAAACGGCGCCGAGGAATTTGTATTAGAGCGCGTTGGGTCAGATGTGGCTGGCAATGCGGAAAGCGCAAAGATCAATGAGATCTTAAAGCGCGTGGAAAAAGCGGGATATGACGTAACGAGCGTTAAGATCTCTCAGCTGACAAAGCTTTTGACGAAGGATGATTTCGCGCAGCTTGGACTTTCCATGCCCACGGCTTATGATTCAGAGGTTGACGCGACGATCAATCTGAAATCGATCATTTCCTATGATGAGGCGGATCTTCCTCAGACGCATTATATCGTGCGTCCCGCGGGAAATCGCTGGAATCGCGGTGACATGCACCAGGTCGAGATTTTAAACACGGATGGTCTGCGTTTTTATCGCGACAATGAAGTGATCGGCCAGTACGTGATATATTACAACATTACCGTACATCAGGATAATTTTAACAACATGCGCCTTGCCAGCGGCATGATCTTCCTGCCCATTAAGGAAGTATCAGGCGTTTCCATGGACCGCGGTCTGTTCCGCGTTAAGGGAAATACGGACGGAGAAATGTCCGTTTCTGAAAACGATGATTCTGGCATTTTGACCTATTCTGGAACGAAAGAGATCCATGCAGGAGATACCGTTGCCGTTTACGATGGTAAATTAAAGTCCAGCGGCGCGGTGGATGGTTCCGTGGGTTACTTTAAGATCACGGAGGTTCTTGGCGGCGGAAAGTATGCTTATGAAGGCGCGGACTATAAGGACGTTGTATTTGTACCTGACATGATCCCCGTAAAGAACGACGGCAGTTTTAAGGATGGTAAGATCCTGATCACGAAGGATCAGTTGGATTTTAGCGGTGATATTTATCAGACGCTTGGCCTTAGCAAGGACACCGTGGTTGAGGCCGGTGACTTTCTGGTGATCTATAACGGAGACCTTTCGAAGGCTGATTCCATCGCGCTTGTGGGATATGGCTGCGTTACTTCCGTGCAGAGCGCGGAGGATGGTCTGCAGGTGCGTTATGACGTTGTAAGCGAGGAAAAGGTCAAAGAGTCTGCTGACATGTACATGCACGTGGACAACGTGGACCTTCAGCTTACGGAGGATCAGTTGCAGGAGATCGCTAAGGTATTTGAGGACGACATGCGGGATAGCGGCTTTGCGGAGAAGGCATCGCAGTATATGTGCGACGTGATCACGCTTGGCGATGATGCGATCCTTCCGGATTCCACCTACGCAGATTCCCTGACGGAGATCAAGTTCCAGCGTGCGGATGGCAGCGAGATTTCCCTGGAGGAAGTTCGTGAACTCGCAGGCAGCGGCCGCGTTTCCGTCGAATTGCCGCCTAAGCTGTATTTCGGTCCTAGCTTGGGATTGCAGCATTTTGACGGCCAGACGGGTCTTCGTTTGGAAGCTTCCGTTGAGGTTGAAGTCACGATCGAATTGAATGAGAGCGGTGTCATTAAGATCAATGCCGTGGCTCTGCTTGAGGTAGAGTTTGCACTTGGTTTGTCCATCAAATTTGAGACGGACTGGAGAATGTGGTATTGCTTCCCTTACATTTATGACATCGGTGGTCACGTGGGTCTGACGGCTGGCGTTTACGTTGGATTTGGCGTTACCGTGACGATCCAGACGCAGGGTAAGGATGACGATGACGACGATCCTGATGACGCGCTGGATGAGTTCGCAAGTAACAAAGACTTAGATGATGATAAGAAGAAGGATTTCGGAGGAAAGATCTCGAACTTAGGTAAGGGACTTTCTTCCATTGCAAAGATGAGTAAGCTTGGTTCTGATGGATTGGGTATTAGCACCATTCCGGGAACCAAGACGGAGAAATCCAAGAAGGAACACGTTAAGACTGGTAAGGAATCAAATGGAGAGGACACGCAGGACGGTCATAACAGCGTCGGCGGAAGTTTCGAGGAGAAGTATGCTAACTTCCTGCAGGACAGCGACGCAGAGTACGTGGATCTTGTCAGAAGGAACCTGTTGTCCGTGGAACTTGGAAGCGATCCATTCCATATCCTTGTTCTGGAACTGGACATTAATCTGGTTGTAAGCTTCAAGTTAAACGTTATGCTTGGCGCGTCCATCACTTATGGTAATGCAAAGCAGATCAGTGCAGATTTCACGATCTTCCATCCAGGCGCAGAGTCTACGGTTGGAGATCTGGAGACGCCGAATTTCCAGGCAGATTTCTTTATCTTTGGTAACATCGGAATCCGTGTCGGCCTAGAATTTGAACTGCGCGTGGGCGCGATCTCTGCGAAGCTTTGTTCGCTGGGCGTTACGGCGGAGATCGGTGTTTACGTAGAATTCTTTGGTTACTTCTATGTGGCCTTTAAGTGGGAGTCAGGCAAGGGATCCAGCACGGAGATGTTTGGATCGATGCTCTTGGAGCTGGGTCTTTATTTGGACATTGGATTTAGGGCACAGCTCGGCAATGGAAAGCTGCAAAAGGACATCGACATTTATAACGTGAGATTCCCGCTCTTGTCTCTAGGTACGGAATACACGCCTTTGGACTTTGACATTGAGGAAGACTCTGAGGATCTAGTCCTGGATATCCAGAAGGGCGGTTCCATTCAAGTACCGGATGAACTGTTTGACATACAGTTCTTAAAGATCAGTACGGGTGACATCAGCACCGATAACATGGACCGCACCATGAGTGTTTACAATAAGGACAACACGCCTTTTGTATCGAATGGACTTACGCTGCGTCAGAGCGACGAGCAGTATTTCCACATCACCTTTAAGCCTTTGGGTAAGGACTATGCGGAACCTACTGAGAAGGACAAATTGAAGGGCGGTTTCCTCTATAACCCCGAGGACAATAAGATTTACGCGAAGCCCTCTTCGGAAACAACGGACGAGCTTTGGGGCGAGTTTACCTTTAAGTGGTATCAGGGTGGCCCTGCCAAGACGGATGCGCTGCTCAATTATGGCGCTGGCTTTGGCCTAAATACCAGAGAGATTTCCCGTACCGTGTACGTGCACTGGAAGGGTATTCCTACCGTGACGAAGGCAAACCTGTACTTCATCAATGAGACAGGCGATAAGGAACTGTCGAAGGCGACTGAAAATGGCACATTATTCCTTTTCTATGCCCATGGTAAAGAGAATAAGTATTACGACTATAAGGAAAGCATTGATTTCCACGGCTTTGATGGCGTGGCTTACTATCTGGATGCGCAGAAAATGGCAGATGCTTATCCTGGATATCGGATTGGTGCGGCAAAGGAAACCTACAATGAGGAAGCGGTTGACTATTATGCCAATCGTTTTAGGGAAGGGAATTCTGAACTTTTCACGGAATTATTCCGAATGCTTTTCTATGATGCAGAAATTGTGGAAGATGACCCCACCAGCAGGGGCTGGCGATGGGTGTTGCCTCAGGATCCTTATTTGTTCTTCATGATGCACGCGCCCTCGACGGAAGTGGATATCTACATGGAACAGGCTACGACCGAAGTAGACTGGTATGTCTTGGATGATGAGCTGGGCGTTGGAAAAGTATTGGCATTTAGAGGCGCGCAAAAACTGACAGCGGGTGATAAGGCACTTGATCACATACCCGCTAACATTCAGGCGCAGATTGAGAAGGATAGCAAGGCAAACGACTTTGTTTGGTTTAGCTACACAACGAACCAATCCAATTACCTAAACATGCGTGACAAAGAAACGGGGATGCCCGTTGAGGTCAGCTTTGGAGGTGATGAGCAAGTCATAGGAATCAATATGCCGAGGCTTTCGGAGATTGTTGAGGATGCAGCTAGATGCGTTACGGTAAATGAGTACTCCACCGTTCCGGTTGCTGAGACCGTGTACTATGCCGTTCGTGTGCCGAAGGGTTTCGAGATCACCTGGAAATATGACGACGGTGAAAAGACCAGCTATGCCCATGCGGGTACGAAGATCCAGTCTCCTTTTGACGAGCCGTCCAGAGCAAACTGCGACTTTAATGGTTGGAATGACGTGAATGGAAAGCGCGTTACCACCATGCCGGCAGAAGACATCACTTTATACCCGGACTTCTCTTTCCAGTTGCGTGACGTCAACTGGGTATGCGGTGGTCAGACGACTACGACGAAGATTCCTTATGGGGATAGAATCGTTGATCACGTACCATTCGTAAAGATGGATGGCCATGACGTAAAGTGGTATACCACGGACGACTTCACGAAACAAAATGATAGC
>JAFPRF010000044.1 GCA_017400965.1 Lachnospiraceae bacterium | reverse complement strand
CTGGATGGGCATTGTCGGCAATGCGCAAAATCCCATGAAGACCTACCTTAAGGGCGCGAAGCTGAGCCTTGGCGCGGGGAATGAGCTGGTGGTAGCCCTTGCGGACGGCCTGCCCTATGATTATTTTAAGAATGACGAAGGAAACGTGGAGGCGTGTGAGCGCCTGATCGCAGATTTTTGCGGCAAGGAAGTGAAGGTTTCCATAAGCTCCTTCGCAGATGCAAATGATTTTGATAACCATTTCGTGGACCTTAGTAAAGTGATCCAGATGGAGATAGAAGAGGAGGAATAAAAAAATGGCAAAACATGGTGGATATCCCGGAGGCATGATGCCCGGAAACATGAACAATCTGCTGAAGCAGGCGCAACGCATGCAGCGTCAGATCGAGGACGGACAGAAGGAACTCGAGACGAAGGAGTTTACCGCAACGACGGGCGGCGGTGCAGTGACGGCAGTTGTCAATGGCAAGAAGGAGTTGGTATCCTTAAAGCTTCAGGAGGAGATTGTGGATCCCGAAGATATCGAAACGCTGCAGGATTCCATTATCGCGGCAGTGAACGAGGCAGTAAAGCAGGCTGAGGCTGCAAACGATGAACTCATGGGTAAGCTTAACGGCTTTGGCGGCCTTGGAGGATTGCCCTTCTAATGAATCTTTACAGTGGACACATCAATAAATTGATCGAGGAACTGGCTTCGCTTCCCGGCATCGGCAACAAGTCGGCGCAGAATCTCGCGTTTCATCTCATCAACATGCCCCAGGAGAAGGTCAATCGCCTGGCGAACGTCATGATGGAGACGCGTTCGAAGGTTTGCTATTGCAAGGAGTGCTGCACGCTGACGGATCAGGACCTTTGCCCGGTCTGCGCCAACGAAAGGCGTAATCATAAGCTGATCATGGTCGTGGAGGATTCCAGGGACATGGCGGCGTACGAGAAGACGGGAAAATACGAAGGCGTGTATCACGTATTGCACGGCGCAATTTCGCCCATGCTCGGCATTGGACCGCAGGAAATCCGGCTCAAGGAGCTTTTGGAGCGGTTAAAGGGCGACGTGGAGGAAGTGATCATTGCCACGAATTCCAATCTGGAAGGCGAGTCCACGGCAATGTACGTCAGCAAGCTGATCAAGCCGACCGGGATCAAGGTAACGAGGATTGCTACAGGCGTTCCGGTAGGCGGAGATTTGGAATACATCGATGAGATCACCCTGACAAGGGCGCTTGACGGACGCGTGGAATTATAGCGCGATTGACAAAGTAGTTGACTAAGTAGAAAGGTAGGACGGAAAAATGGCGGTAGAAGTAACGAACTTTGGAACGGCGAAGGATGGTCGTGAGATCAAACTCTATACCATCAAGAACGCGAAGGGCATGCAGGCGGCAGTGACGAACATTGGCGCGATCTTGGTAAAGCTTCTGGTTCCCGACGCAAAGGGTAACGTGGATGATCTGGTGCTCGGCTTTGAAAAGGGCGAGGACTATTATAACAACGGCAGCTTTTTCGGTGCAGTGGTAGGCCCGAACGCAAACCGCATCGGCGGCGCAAGCTTTGAGATCGACGGCGTGAAGTATCAGCTGGCAGTAAATGATGGACCGAACAACCTGCACAGCGATTTCGAAAAGGGCTATCATAAGGCGATTTGGAACGCTGAGGCCGGCGAGAATAGCGTAACTTTCTCCCTGGAGGATACGGACGGCAACATGGGCTTCCCTGGAAATAAGAAGGTTTCGATCACCTATACCTTGGATGACAATAATGGTTTGGAGCTGCATTATCATGCGACAAGCGATAAGAAGACGGTTCTGAATCTGACCAATCATACCTATTTCAATCTGGACGGTCATAAGTCCGGAAGCATCGAGGGTCATGAGCTGACCCTGAACTGCAGCAAGTACACGCCTGTTGTGAAGGGTGCGATCCCTACCGGAGAGCAGGCGCCCGTGGCAGGCACCTTCATGGACTTCACTCAGGCGAAGGTGATCGGCAAGGAGATCAATGAAAAATGGGAGCAGCTGCTTCTCACGAAGGGCTACGATCACAACTGGATCATCGACGGCGCTGACGGTACGCTGCGTCAGTTTGCAACCGTTAAGGGACCCAAGAGTGGCCGCGTGATGAAGGCTTACACGACGCTGCCCGGCGTACAGTTCTATGCCGGCAACTGCATTGCACCCGTGAATGGCAAGGACGGCGCAAGCTACGCGCCTCGCAATGGCCTTTGCCTGGAGACGCAGTTCTATCCTGATACCGTTCATCAGCCCGCATTCCCGTCCTGCATCTTCGGCGGGGACAAGGAATACGATTCCGTGACGGTATATCGTTTTGAGTAAAGGTTATGGCTAAGATTACTTATTTCGATGAAGAAAGTGATAAAAGAAGGGAAGCCAAGGAACGACAAAGGCAATCCGATCGCGAGTATGAGAGGCGCAAAACCTTTCGCTGGATCCGGATCCTTGTCGTTCTAGTCATCCTTGTCGGCATTGTGAGCTATCTGTATGTCAGGTACCGCGGAAAGATCTACGTGGGCTATGACGTCGTGGCATCAGTGGATCGCGTCAAGGTGGACGGCGCAAAGGACGTCAAGCTCGGGAATTCCATCCTGACCTACAGTAGGGATGGTGCGCACAGCGTGGACGGCAAGGGCGTTATGACCTGGAACCAGAGCTTTGAGATCCAGGACATCGTACTGACGACCTGTCAGAACGTTTCCGCGATCTGCGGCTACAATGGTCATGAAATCTTCGTACAGAGCGCCGAGAGCCAGATGGGGAAGATCGAGACGAACCTGCCCATCAAGAACGTTACCGTGTCGACGACGGGACGCGTGACGGCGCTTTTGGAAGATTCCAACGTCATGTGGATGAACACCTATGACACCAACGGTACGGCCGTGCTGAAATATGAAGGCCAGTTCCACATG
>JAFPRF010000329.1 GCA_017400965.1 Lachnospiraceae bacterium | reverse complement strand
TTACCAAAACCAACGTGAATAAGTTTGTTCATGTTATTCGATGTTCTGAATCTGTTCGCGAACCTTCTCAATCTCGGTCTTGAGCTCAATGCCGCAATTGGAGATCTCAAGGTCATTGGACTTGGACAGGATGGTGTTGGCCTCGCGGTTCATCTCCTGCGCGATAAAGTCAAGCTTTCTGCCGATGCTGCCGCCTGCAAGGAGTGCTTCCTTCGTGGTCTCCACGTGGCTGCGAAGGCGAACCATCTCCTCATCCACGCAAACCTTGTCCGCAAAGATCGTTACCTCGGTGATGAGACGGTTCTCATCCACGGTATTGTCACCGAGCATCTCCTGCACCTTATCCTGTAGCTTTTGACGATACTCCGCAATGATCTGCGGGCTTCTCTCCGCGATAAAGTCAACGAGCCTGAGCATGCCGTCGAGCTTCGCGATCAGGTCATTCTTCAGGTTCTCACCCTCGGTGATGCGACTCTGCACGAACATCTCCGCTGCGCCGTCGATGGCCTTCTTCAGCTCCTTCCAGAGCTCCTCCTCGTCGCCCTCGTTCTCCTCCATGGTAAACACGTCAGGGTACTTGGACAGCGTGGATATGCGAATGTCGTCCTCAAGGCCAAAGTCTGCCTGCATCTGACGAAGGTACTTCAGGTACTCCGCCGCAAGCTCCTTATTGTAATGCACGTTCGAGGTATTCTCGTTCAGATCTTCATACGTGATGAACAGATCCACCTTACCTCTGGAAATGTAATTCTTTAATTCATTACGGATCGAAGATTCAAAGAAGTTGAGCTTCTTAGGCATCTTCATGTTCACGTCCAGATAACGGTGATTTACGGCCTTCATCTCCACCGTAAACTTCCTGTTATTCTCGGTTACTTCACATCGGCCGAAACCGGTCATGCTCTTGATCATTCTTGCTATCCCTTCTGCGACCCTTCCCCTCGAGGCTTTGTCGCACACCTCGTTATATTATATTCCAATCCGCCATCCGCGTCAAGTCCTAGCGTCTTTTCGTCCTGCGCACGCTCTTTCGAAGCGCATGCACCTGCGCCCGGAGCTCCTCGCATCCTTCGTCGTCCACCGGTGCAAAGAACGTGCGGTAAATGCCCTCTTTTAGCTTTCCGGCTTCCGGCAGGCCGTACCAGGTTTCTATCCAGCTCAGCTCCTCCTCAGGAGTCGTCAGCTTCGCAAAGCCCTCGTCACGGTCCTTTAGCCACTCCGTCATTCTTCCGTATTCCAGCCGTAGCCGCTCCTTCGCGGGAAGCTTGGATTCCTTATAAAAGCCCAGGAGCCATCTCAGGAACAAAACAAGTGCCGCGATCCCTGCCAGAACGCCAACCACCGTGACGCCTCCGGCCAGCGCGTTCTCGATGTACTGCGCCGCTTCCTGCTGCGCCTTCGCCGCCTCGCTATTTTGCTGATTGCCCGCGTTCATGATCGCGTCCCAGAAACCTCCGGTCTCCTCTTCCTCTTCCGCGATGGCCGCCGGCGTTACCTCAACGACCACCCAGCCCTTGTCGACGAGATACATCTCGATCCAGGCGTGTCCCTGTGCGTCGGGCACCTCCACCTCAAGCACTGCCGTGTCGCCTAAGGGCGCGTAGCCGTCATAGTAGTCCTCGTAGTTTTCATTCTCTAAGATTTCACCGTCCGTCACCACGTCCGTGTAGGTAAAGACGTAACCTTCCACGTACCGTGCGGGAATGCCCATATAGCGGAGCATCATCGTTCCGGCGGAGGCAAAGTGCGTACAAAATCCCTTCTTATTCTTTGAAAGGAAGTAGCTGATGTAATCCATGCTGCCAAAGTAATAGCCGGGACGCAGCGTGTAGCGATACTTCGACGCGAAAAACTCCGTGATCTGCTGCGCGATCTCCTCGGCGGACCCTTCAAGCTTAGCCTCCTTGCAGGCCGATGCCACGGCACTGCGGCAATTGATGGGTACGTTTAGGTATCGGTTGTCCACCTCATGCCAGTCAAGTCCCGGTACGCTCTCGTCCGTCACCATCGGGTAGTAGACGTACCGCTCGCCCTTGATCGCCCCCTCCGGGATGTCGCCCACGGGGAGGAGGTTACTCTCCTCCACCTTTGCATAGTAAGGCCGAAAGGAAAACATCTCCTTTGGATCGAGGCAGTACACTTCCATCACGCCGCGGGCCTGGGCGTCTGAATCCCGCTCGTACAGCTGCGCCCTGCCTGCCACCTCGGACTGTAAAAGGCCTTCGGAAGGTCCCAGCACCTCCGTCGCCTTACTCCACTTTTTCCCGTCGTAGTCTACGCCGGTAAAGGCCTTTAGGTACACGGGATCCATGCTGTAGGGCGTGTAGCGGACGAGAAGGTCCGGCTCATTGTCCGGCATCATGGTCACGTTCTGCGAAAGCTGACCTTCGTTGATGCCGCCGCCCGCGAAATTGTTCATGAACAGCGCCATGACGCCGTACTGTGCAAAGAGCGCCGCGTCCTGCTCCGTCGCGGCCTTCGCAGCGTTTTTCGACACCATCGCGCGGTATCGGATCTTCGGCAGCAGCACTGCAAAGATCAGGACGATCGCGCCGCCAATGGCAATGCCGATGGGCAGCGCCTGCTTGATCTGCGCCGATAAGTGCTTTTTCACTTTTGCGCATTGCAGAATCCCGATCGTGACGTAACCGGAAAGCAGTAAGAACAGGCAAAAAGTGTCTGGCGTTTTTTCGAAGTAAATGGGTACCAGATAGAGCGTGAAGGTCATGAGGATCGTACGAATCAGACTGGCCTTGTACTGAAGCCTGATCACCATGAGGATCACGAGCACCACGCCGAT
>JAFPRF010000328.1 GCA_017400965.1 Lachnospiraceae bacterium | reverse complement strand
GGAATAGGAAAAGTGACTTAGCGCCTCCTGCGTCTCCTCCTCATTATAGAGATGTCCGCTGATCACAACGAGGCGATCCTCCTGCACCCTTGACAGAACCTGTATGTATTCACTTAATTGCTCTTTTTCCAAAAGCAGCGTACCCGCTTTGCCGTCATACTGCTCATAAACGAGATCGATCAGCTCCGCCGCCTGCCTGCACTCCTCTTTCGTATAGGGAATGTCGCCGTCAACGTAGGTTTCCTGCGAGGAGAAGAAGGCGAAGCTTAAGGCGCAGCTAAGAAGCACGGCGAGGAGCGCGGTAAGCCAGACCAGAAAAACATTTCTTTTCATGTCAGCCTCCCTTTGACGCTCTCTAAAACCTTTACCATGACGGCCTTACGTCTTCTTCTGCTTAAGGGTAAGGCAGCCTCGTTACTCATGATCACCTGATCCGTTCCGATCCTTTTGATCTCCCGCACCTGGGCATAAACGGACTTATAAATCTCGAGAAAGTCTGCTTCCGGAAGCTGCGCCGTCACCTTTCCGACGGGCAGGGAGGAATTTATGAATTCCTTTTTCGCGGTGGAAACCTTTACGCCGCGGCCCTGGGACTCCACCCATAAAATGTCACGGAAGGATAAGATCACGGTCTCGCCCTCCGAGGTTTCGAATAAAAGGCAGGAATCCTTTCGCTTTTCCCAAAATCTCGAAAGCGCCTTCGGGAGCCGCTCGTCTAGCTTCGACTTTACGACGTAATCCATGGCCTCCACGCTATAGCCTTCCGCTGCGCGGTTCTCCATACCAGTCACAAAAATGAGGGGCACCTTTGCGTCCAGCTTCCGGAGCTTTTCCGCAATGTCCATGCCATCGCTATGCTCGAGCTGCAAGTCTAAAAGGATCAGGTCATAGCGAATGCCTTGCTGCATGCGCTGCAAAAAAGGCGCACCATCGGAAAAGACGTCCAAAACCGGCGTCTCACCGTGCTGCGCGAAAAATACCGTTACCTTCTCGGCGACCAGCTTTTTATAGATTTCCTCATCCTCACAAATTCCAACGTGCATGCGTAGGTTCCTTATTCTTCCGTGTCTGAAATCTCATCCATGATGGCAACAACCTTGTTCATTCTCTTCACAAGGCTCTTCGACTCATCCTTTCCAAGGCGGTCGCAGACCTGCTCCACAAGAGAGATCACGTGCGCATGTTCTTCTAAATAAATATGTTTGTTCTCCTCGCGAAAGCGCAGGAAAACCCGGCGTTTGTCCGCACTGTCGCGGTCGCGGTAGATCAGGCCCTTTTGCTCCAATTCGGTCAGGACCTTATTGACCTGGGACTTTAGGAGCCTCGTCTGGCGACAGACGTCCGTCGCCGTGATCGTCGCTCCCTCTTCCTCCGCTGCGGCGATGAGCCTGCAGATCACCATTTCATTAAAAGATAGCGTACGGAGGATCCGATTACCCTTGATGCCCATGGACATCTCCATCCAGGCACCCAGCAGCTCCTCCGATAGTTTCTTGGAACCCTTCTTCCCCATAGTTTCACCCCATTTTAGTTCTTTGCAAAAAACGCAACTCCGATCGCGCCAAGTCCCACGTGCGTACCAATGGTGGCACCGATGCTGGCGATCGGTAACTCTTCTTTCGTGACGTGTTCTTCAAAAAGCTGTTTACTGTCTGAAATATACTTTTCAAGAAGCGCCGTACTCAGGCCGCTGTAGGCCAGCGTAAAGGGCTTCGTAAAATCGATGCCGCCAGACTGCGTCACCATCTCGCTCAGCTTATTGTTCGCATTTTTCGAGCCGCGCGCCTTTCCAAGAACGACAACCTCGCCATGTTCCACGGCGATCACGGGCTTGATGGAAAGCATTTCCGCCACGAACCCCGCACCCTTCGAAAGACGTCCTCCCTTTATAAGATACTCCAAGGTGTCCACAAGTGCAACCAGTCTCACTCTTTTTTTCATGGTTTCCATTTCTGCCGTGATCTCGTCTAAGGATTTTCCGCTCTGGATCAGGCGAAGCGCAAGATCCACCAGTACCCTCTGTCCCAGGCAGGCGTTCTC
>JAFPRF010000327.1 GCA_017400965.1 Lachnospiraceae bacterium | reverse complement strand
GGTCTCCCTCCACGCGGAGGGAGTGGATTGAAATGTGCTTGGAGCTAAGAACAAAGCTGCAGGCCAGGCGTCTCCCTCCACGCGGAGGGAGTGGATTGAAATACCCATGGAAGCACGCAAGGGTTACAGAACTACGTCTCCCTCCACGCGGAGGGAGTGGATTGAAATAGATACTTCGTTCGAATGACGCTCGCGTCGAGCCTGGTCTCCCTCCACGCGGAGGGAGTGGATTGAAATTCAGCTCCGTCATTGGAACCTCGATCGAGTACGTTGTCTCCCTCCACGCGGAGGGAGTGGATTGAAATCTGCTGATTCTCTCCCATGGCTGGGGAATAAACGTCTCCCTCCACGCGGAGGGAGTGGATTGAAATACCGTGCTTAGAGGGTACTTAAAACTTGAGTGGGGTCTCCCTCCACGCGGAGGGAGTGGATTGAAATTTCGTTTCGTATGCTTCGCTTTTCGTGGTGCATATGTCTCCCACCACGAGGAGGGAGACAGAGGCGGCTCGGTAATAAAGTGTTCTTTAAATCTTGCGCACACTTGACATCACATATGACACCATGGTACAATGATGGCGTCAGGAGGTACACAATGTCACAATTCGACAAACTACTCCAGCGAATTAAGTCACTGGATAAAAATATGCGATTTGATGAGCTAAAGAAGGTTCTTGAATCTTACGGATATACTGTAAGTGGACCAGGAAGCGGCAGTAGCCATAAAACATTCAGAAAACCTGGTTGCCAGCCTATCACCATTCCGACTCATGAACCAATTAAACGCATCTATGTCATCATGGTCAAAGAGGCCATAGAAAAGGAGGAGAACGATGAAGAAAACACTTGATTATTACCTGTCTCTGCCTTACCGTCTGGAAATCGTTCCCGACACCGACGAAGGCGGTTACGGAGCGCGCTATCCGGAACTTCCAGGATGCATTACCTGCTCCGACACAATGGACGGTATCATTGCCAATGCAGAGGACGCTAAAAAAGCTTGGATTAAAGCTGCTCTTGAAGAAGGCATTGAGATTGCCGAGCCTCAGCAGGAATCAACTCTTTCCGAGTATTCAGGACAATTCAAACTTCGGATGCCAAAGAGCCTCCATAAATCCTTGTCCGTGCATGCAAAAGAAGAAGGCATCAGCATGAATCAGTATTGCCTCTATCTTCTGGCAAAAAATGACGCCGCACACACTACAAAAACGGCAACATTCTGAGTTGTAGTCCCTCGCAAGTAAACCAGCTTCATTTCTATCAATAGAATGGGCTGGTTTTAAATTCTGCACTTGATAATACGACTATCTGAAAGTACAATGATGGTAAGTCGATGATCATCATGACGGAGGATAACAAAGTGAAACATAAAAGAATCACGGCGCTGCTGTTAGGGATGGTATTGGCGTTATCGGGATGTACGGACGCGAGAGATGCGTATGGCGAGGAAACGGTTGCGAGCACTGCGAGCACCGAGTCAAGTAGTAGTCAGGAAGCATCGAAAGAGACAAGTGAGCCTAGTACAGAGGTGCAGAATTCTACGGAAACGGCGAGTTCAGAGCCAGATGGAATGGTTTCTGCGGGAAGCCGGGAAGACATGGGCTTGGATAATACTTGGATGAAGCTTTACGCTGGTTTTATCGAGGAGGAATTCGCGGAAGCACTGGATGCAGAGGGGCCTGATTCGGTGAATGGTTGGAGTTTTGGACTGATCTACGTCAATGACGATGCGACGCCGGAACTTGTGATCAGCAGTGGCTATGAGGCAGCTGGCAACATCATCTGTACCGTGGTGAACAACAGTCTGGATTTCATGAATACTTCGAGACTCTGCTTTTATTACAGTCCGTTCATGAATGTCTTGGTAAATAGCGATGGCAACATGGGCTATTACTATGATGACGTTTACCAGATTACGGAGGATGGTTGTTTTAAGCAGCTTCATCATGGTGAAAACGCGGACATCTATGACGACAACGGTTATACCGGGGAACGGGAGTATGCTTGGGATGACACGAAAGTCACGAAAGATCAATATCAAAGACTTCTCGACAATCTCATTAACCCTTCGCTTCGAGTTTATTGGGGACAAGGGTGTTCCTACGATGAAATGATGAACTACCTTCATGGGACTGGACCGAAGAGCTACATGGAGGCTTATAAGCAGGTACTCGAAAATCTGAGCTTGAAGGCCGCCCTCTCTGGAAGAGTACCTGAAGAGTATCGCTTCGCCCTGATCGATCAGGAAAATGGCGATCCCATGTTGCTTTGCGTGTGCGAAAATGATTTCTTTTTCTGCGGATTTACGGATGGCCTGTTACAGGTTGGCCCGAAGTGGTGGTACAGTGATTCAGAGTTTGTCCTCGTCTATCCGAGGATAGGCGTCGTGCAGAATAATACCATTATGGGTGAAAATGGTGAGGCATACATCACCAATTATTGGATGACCTATGGCTCAGGCGTATATAGCTATGTGAGCAAGGAAGTTCAGAGAGACAAAGATTGGCAGCCCGTGCTTGATGCGAATGGCGATCCCGTGTTTGTTTACAAAACCAACGGCTCAGAGGTTTCGAAAGAAAAATATCAGATGAACGCTGAGACCTATGATGAGGAGTTCAAGCAGCAACTCGTGCCTTGGAATGCGGAAACGACATATATCGATTACTACACCATGCAAGAAATGCTGAAGATGCTGGGGTACTAGAAGGGGAGATAACAATGACAAAAGTAAGTGATCCGATTAAGATCAATAAAACCATAGTGAAGAATCGCATCACCATGGCGCCGACGGTTAAATTCGATTACGCTGGGCCTGATGGAAAAGCGACGGAAAAACATATTGAACATTACCGCGAGCGCGCAGCGCACGGATGCGGATTGATCTGCGTGGAAGCAACTGCAGTTGCTCCTGGCGGAAGATTTTGGACGAATCACATGGGCCTTTGGGAGGATGCGCAGATTGAGGGGCATCAGGCGATCGCTGCGGCCTGTCATGAATACGGAGCCGTTGTCCTAATTCAGATCAACCACACTGGAATCACTTCCAATCCTGAGTGCGGCCCGGCTATCGGACCTTCCGCAGTACCCACAAGGGATGCGTCGGTGCTCTCAAAAGAGATGAGCATCGATGAAATCCATGAGATGCAAAGACTTTTTGTAGATACGGCCATTCGCGCGAAGAAGGCTGGTTATGACGGCGTACAGTTGCATGGCTGCCACGGTTATCTGATCAACCAGTTCATCTCAAAAAAGACCAATCTGCGTACCGACGCATATGGTGGAACCGATGAAAATCGCGCTAGATTCGCAGCGGAGATCATTCATGAGATCCGAAAGGAATGCGGCGAAGATTTCCTGATTTCCGTGCGCACCGCCGGTATTGAACCTGACGTCGCGACGGCGATCAATGTTGCGGAAGAGTATGTCAAGGCGGGTTGCGATTACTTGCAGGTGTCCACTGGAATCGAATGGGAAGATCCGAGTCTTGTGGAACATGATGCGCCTTACAATCTCATCTGCGAGCTTGGCATTCGTTTTCATGAACATTTCAAGGGACGCGTTCCCGTATCCTGCGTCAACAGTATCTTTACGCCTGAGCAAATCAAGTACTTGATCGAAAACGACCTTGTAGATACCGTAGACCTTGGCCGCGCCATTCTTGCAGATCCTGCGATCTGCGAAGCAACGCTTGAGGGTAAGCCTTACGTGAAATGCCTCAACTGTCCCAGATGTCAATACGGACCTGGTATGCCGCACAAGTGTCCCGCGGCAATGAAACGCTAAAAAATCAATGGTGAAGACCGCTTAGTGGCTTCACCATTTCTGTAAATGCAGATGCTAGAGAGGAGGGTTCGCATGTCCATTATTGCAGCTTTTATGGTACCGCATCCGCCCATGATCCTGCCGCAGGTGGGGCGAGGAAGGCAGAGACAAATTCAGGCGACGATCGATGCCTATGAGAAGGTGGCAGAGGAGATTGCCGTATTAAAGCCAGATACGATCCTTATTTCGAGCCCGCATTCCGTGACGTATGCGGATTATTTTCATGTTTCGCCTGGCGCGAAGGCGAGGGGATCCTTTGCGGAATTTGGCGCGCCGGAGGTGGAATTCCGGCTTGAATATGACGAGGAATTCGTGGATGTGCTTTCGAGGCGGGCTGAGGAGGAAAAGTTCCCTGTGGGAACGCTGGGGGAGAGAAAGCGCGAACTCGATCACGGAACGATGGTGCCGCTGTATTTTATCCTCAAGAGATACAAGGATTTCAAGTTGGTGCGAACTGGTTTGTCGGGGCTTGACCTTACCAAGCATTATGCATATGGCATGATGCTGCGGGATACGGCGGAGGCGCTTGGAAGACGCGTGGTATTTGTGGCGAGCGGAGACTTGTCGCATAAGCTCCAGACATACGGGCCTTATGGCTTTGCGGAGGAAGGACCGATCTATGATCAGCGGATCATGGAGACCTGCGGAAATGCGCGGTTTGGAGAGCTTTTTGATTTTGACGATGCCTTCTGTGAGAAGGCGGCGGAGTGCGGACATCGGTCCTTTGTGATCATGGCGGGCGCACTTGACGGCATGGCGGTGAAAACAAGGCAGTACAGTCATGAGGACGTAACAGGCGTGGGTTACGGCATCTGCTCGTTTTATCCGGAAGGAGCGGATGAAAGCAGACATTTTCTTACCCAAAGGCTCGGTAGTGAGATGCAAAAGCTAGAGGAAAAACGGGAGCAGTCGGACGCGTACGTGAAGTTGGCAAGAGCATCAGCGGAGCACTTTGTGAAAACAGGGAGACTTTTGCAGATTCCCGATTGGGTACCGCAGGAGCTCTTGAAAAATAAGGCAGGCGCCTTTGTCTCCGTGCATGAACATGGGAAGCTGCGCGGCTGTATCGGAACGATCTCGCCCGTGCGGAATTCCCTGGCAGAGGAGATCATTCGCAATGCCGTGAGCGCCGTTTCGGAGGATCCGAGGTTTGAACGCGTGGAGGAGGAAGAGCTTCCCTGGCTGGAGATCAGCGTGGACGTACTCGGTGAGGCGGATCCGGTGAAATCTGAGGCAGAGCTGGATCCGAAAAAGTATGGCGTGATCGTGCAGTATGGAATGCGCAGAGGACTTCTTCTGCCTGACCTAGATGGTGTGGATACGGTAGAGGAGCAGATTTCCATCTGCAGGCAGAAGGGCAGGATTCCCGAGGACGTACCCGTAGATCTGTACCGGTTTGAGGTGATCAGGCATCATTAGGATTGGGGGTGAGGGCATGGCGGAATGCGAGGTATGCTTTCGGCATTGTAACCTAAAGGAAGGGCAGATCGGCTTTTGCGGAGGACGGATCTGCGCGGACGGAAATGTGGTCGCCGCCAACTATGGGCGGATCACTTCAGCAGCGCTGGACCCAATAGAGAAAAAGCCTTTGCAGAGATTTCATCCTGGCGCCAAGATTCTTTCCGTGGGTTCCTATGGCTGTAATTTACGTTGCCCTTTTTGCCAGAACTACGAGATTTCTTGGTCGAAGCAGGCCATGACACGTGCAAACGATGCGGAGTATCTATCGCCAGAGGAATTAGTAAGAATGGCATTGGAGCTGCGAATCCGCGGGAATATCGGAATCGCGTTCACCTATAACGAGCCATTGATCGGATATGAGTTTGTTCGCGATACGGCGAAGCTTACGCATGAAAATGGACTTCTAAATGTTTTGGTGACGAATGGCACTGCCACGCTTCGCGTGCTGGATGAGATTGGTCCCTATATCGATGCCATGAACATTGACCTTAAGGCCTTTTCGGAGCGATTCTACAACAATTGGATTCAAGGCGATTTCGCCATGACGAAAGCCTTCATAGAAGGCGCCGTAAAACTTTGCCATGTTGAACTTACCACGTTGATCATTCCTGGGGAAAATGATTCAGAAGAGGAAATGCGAGAGCTTACCTCATGGGTTTCAGGTCTACAGGGCAAGGTGCCTGGCAAAGAAATCCCTCTTCACGTCACCCGTTTCTTTCCGAGATTTCATGTCACGGACCGCGGCCCGACACCCGTGCAAACGGTATTGCGTTTGGCGGATGTCGCTAGGGAAAAACTGAACTACGTATATACTGGAAACATATAAAACAGGCCCCTCTGAAAGGATTCGAAAGTTGCTTCAAATATAGATTCCATTCCCCCTTATTCATTGAAAATCGTGACAAATTCATAAATCCGTGGTATACTTAAAGTCTAACACAATGTCCATTTTTATGAAAGGGGAATCGCATGGAAATGGAAGAAAGAAAACAACAGAATAACCCCATAACGTTCGCTGAATTAGCACTGGCTCTGGCGAATGATTACGAGTGCATTTACGTGATCGATTCCGAAGATGACAGTTACGTTGAATATGTCACGGCGGGTGCACAAAAAGAACTCGTGAAGCGTGATTATGGCGACAATTTTTATAAGGCCGTTCTCTATAACTGCCGTGAGCAAGTATATCCGGAGGACCAGGCATTCTTCCTGGAAACCTTTAAGAAGGAGAACGTAACGGAAGTCTTAAAGAACGGAAAGTCGTTTTCACTCAATTATCGTCTTGTGATCGATGGAAAGCCGACGCATTACTTCTTAAAGACCATCCGCGGAACGGACCAGAAGGTGGTCATCGGCGTGCAGAACGTGGATGCGCAGAGAAGGCGTGAGCTGATCACCAATCTGGAACGCCAGACTTACATGCATATTTCCGGTGCGCTTGCCAGCCGCTATGAGGCCATTTATTACATTGACATTCAGAACAATGCTTATACGCAGTATAGCGCCAGCGATGAGTATGCAAAGCTCGGAACGACGAAGCAGGGTGCGGACTTCTTCGTGGATGCCGTGGGAGATTGCCGAAAATTCCTTCATCCGGATGACGTAGAGCGTGTTTTACGTGAACTCGAAAAGGAACGACTGATCCAGCATCTGAACGAAAACGGCAATGTGACGATGACCTATCGTCAGCTCCTCGGAGATCGGAGTCAGTACGTGTCCATGATCGTGGTGCGTCCGAAAAATGATCCGAATCACATCGTGATGGCCGTGCTCAACGTGGATGCACAGATCCGCAGGCAGCATGCTCCCGAGGACGAGGCGGCGCATAAGGAAGACGAGCTCGTACGGACGATTGGTTCCGCCATCGAACTGGTGAACAAGGATGCACTGACGGGTGTAAAAAATCAGCAGGTCTATGCTGACATGGAGTTGCAACTGAATGGGCAGATCAAGGCAAAGACGGCGGAACCCTTTGCACTGGTCGTATGCGACGTCAACGAAATGAAGCAAGTCAATGATGCGCAGGGACTGGGCGTCGGCGACGCGTTTTTAAAGAGTGCGTGTACCATGCTCTGCGATACCTTTAAGCATAGTCCCGTGTTCCGCGTGGATGGCGATGCCTTTATCGTACTGCTTCGCGGCAATGATTATGAGAATCGTTCGAAGCTGAACGCAGAGTTTGCAAGAAAACAGGTGGATCACAAGAGAAACGGTTTGGTGACCCTGGCGTTTGGCATGTCGGATTATGATCCTGAGAAGGATACGTGCGTACGGGACGTGTTCACGCGCGCCGAAAATCTGATGTATGGCAATAAGGACTGGATCAAGGGCGATCTGCCGCAGGAGACGCTGGAACGCCATGAACTGCAAAATGAGTTCATGAGATTTTACGTGCTCTACGAGCAGCTGGTGTCTGCCATGACGGAGATCAGCGGCGCGGACGTGCCTCGCATCGAGAGTCTGCTCATCGAGATTTCTGCCATGTTCCGACTTTCCAAGGCCGTGACGTACATCTATCGCAATCCGCAGGAAGAGAAGATGGGCGTTGGCGAGACGCTTTGTTGTTACGACACGGGCAAGGAGGGCAAGGAAATCCTGTCCCTGCGCGTGGTGACGAAGGTGATGTCAAGCGCAAGGATGGTTGCCTACATGGCACCGGATGAGATTCCACTGACCGAGGAAGAGCGTTGGAAGGTCGAACTAGTGATGCGTACCACCCTAACCTTTGTCACGCGCAATCGCTTGCGGGATATGATCGAGGAACTGACCTACAACGATGAGAACGGTTACCCGAATTTCCGAAGCTTGGCAAACTACATCGTACGGGCGGCAATTGAGGGGAAAAACCGTGATCTGGTCGCATTCCATTACAACCTTCGGCATTTCTCCCTGATCAATCAGGAGTTTGGTCGGGCCGAGGGCGACGTGATCATGCGCAATCACTTCGAAACGATCCGAAAGACGATCGGAGACTGGGGCTATTTGGTGCGACTCGGCGGAGACAATTTTGTTGGCATCTGTCAGCGAGACATTTTCGAGGACGTGAAGAGCCTTTTGGCGAGCGCAACCATTTCCTTTGGCTCAGGCAACTGCGTGACGGTCACTTCGAGAACGGGCGCCTATGCTATTCCTGACGGACAGATGATCCAAAAACCCAATGATTTCATGGAACAGATCATCGCGGCCTATCGCGTGGCGCAGAGCAAGGAAGGCGAAATCCTCGTTTACTTCAACGATGCGCTATTGGAAAAGCGTGAAAAGTCGATGAAGATCCAAAAGATGTTCCCGGACGCGCTACAGGCAGGCGAATTCCAACCCTATTATCAGCCGAAGGTGAACGTGTATACCGGAGAACTCGATGGCGCTGAGGCGCTTTGCCGCTGGATCCGCGACGGAGAGATCATTCCGCCGGGCGCATTCATCCCCGTACTTGAACAGACAAGTGACATCTGCAAATTGGATCTTTACATGCTCGAGAGAGTCTGCAAGGATTTGCGGCAGTGGATGGATGAGGGCAAAAAGGTTGTCAGGGTTTCCGTCAACTTCTCGAGAAAGAACATCATGAATCCGAATCTGACGGAATTTATCGTAGGCATCGTTGACCGCTATCACGTGCCACATGAATACATTGAGATCGAGTTGACTGAGACCACGACCGACGTGGAATTCAACGACTTAAAGCGCATTGCATGCGGCTTGCATGATAATGGCATTTATACCGCCGTGGATGATTTCGGCGTAGGCTTCTCCTCGCTGAATCTGATCCGTGACATTCCTTGGAACGTGCTGAAGATCGACCGGAGCTTCTTGCCAGGGGAAGAGGATAAGGAAAACAGCGTTCGAAACGTCATGTTCAAGAACGTTGTCACCCTCGCAAGGCAGCTGGGCCTGGAGTGTATTGCGGAGGGCGTGGAGACGGAGTTCCAGATGAACGTACTTCGCGAGAATCACTGCAATCTGGCGCAAGGATACTTCTACGACAGACCACTTCCCGTGACAGAGTTCGAAAAGCGCTTGGATAAAGGGATCTACGAATAGGAAGATGCCATATCTTTGGCATGATCGCAGCGAGACGCGCGCTGGGCAGACTATAAGAGGGAAGGCTGAGAAGAAACATGCATTTGGTGCTTACGTTTGTCTATATCGCCGTGATCGGAGCAGTGCTGTTTTGCATGGCAGCGCTGCTCTTTCGAGGAGACGGCAGTGCCTGTAGCTGGGCGTATTTTATATGCCAAGGTACAGTGGTGTTATGGTGCGCTTCTCAAATCCTTCAGATGATGGCAAAAACCAGGGGTGAGCTTACGGCCGCGTTTCTGATCGGAAACGTGGGCATCTGTTTTGTTGGCTCGACCTGGTTTTATTTTACGATGCTTTACGCCGGGAAGAAGATCCCCGGGGCCTTGAAATACCTGCCTGGTGCGATTTCGGCGTTCTTTTACGTAAGCGTCTTAACGAACGAACTGCACCACCTGTATTACCGTGATTTTTCACTGGAAACCGTGATCCACGGGCCGCTCTTTTTCGCCAACGTCATCATGACCTATCTGCTGACACTCTCGGGGGCGGTGATCCTGTATTTCAAGATGGGTCCGAAGCACCCGCTGGCGAGGAAGCTTGTGATCGCGTCGGTTTTGTGCCCCGTGGTGTTAAACGCCTTATATTTGCTTGGATTTGTGGCGCCGTCCTTCGACATAACGCCGCTTGGCTTTGCGATTTCGGTCTTCCTTGTCATGATGGCAGCGTTCAAGTACCGGTTCCTGAACTTGAAAAAGGAATTGGCGATCACGAACGAAAAGCTCCTTTTGGAGCAGGAGCGCAACCGCATTGCACAGCAGGTGCATGACACGGCGGGGCATACGCTGACCATGATCCAGTCGTACATGAAGCTGGCGGAGGTGTCGGCCGGGAAAGAAAACTTCGATGAAGTGAAGGGGTATCTGACCGAGGCAAGACTCCTTACCGGCCAGGGCATCAGGGAGCTGCGGGAGTCCATCAACATGCTGCGCGAGGAGGCGGAGTATGAGCTCCTAACCCAGGGCGTGATGCAGCTAGCCAACCAGATGAAGGAGATTCCCGTGGAGGTGACCGTCCGCGGCGAGGACGGAAAGCAGTATTCGCATCTGTCGAAGACGGTGTACGATACGGTGCGCGAGTGCATGACAAATACGCTGAAATATGCGCAGGCCACGAAGATGGACGTGGTCATCCGATTCCAAAAGAATGCGGTGGAGCTGATGATCGCGGATGACGGGAAGGGCTGCGAAAACATACAGGACAACAATGGACTTCGGGGCATTCGGGAGAGAGTGCAGAAGGCTGGCGGAATGGTGAGCTTTCGCTCGGCGCCCGGAGAAGGTTTTTTGACGAGGGTTAAATTACCGGTTGAATGATGGGGGAAGTATGGAGAAGATTAAGGTTTTGATTGCGGATGACATCATGATCCTGCGGCAGGGCTTGCGCGCCGTGCTGGAGCAGGACGAGGGGCTGCAGGTCGTGGCATTGGCGGAGAACGGCAAGGAAGCCTTTGAAAAGTGCAAGGTGTTTCGGCCGGACGTGGTGATGATGGACATGCGCATGCCGGATTATGATGGAGCTTATGGAATCAAGGCCATCAAGGAGGAATGCCCGGACGTAAAGGTACTGGTCCTGACGACCTTTGACGATGAGGAGACCATCGGAAAGGCGCTCTCGAGCGGCGCGGACGGGTACATCCTAAAGGAGATGGAGGATGCGAAGGTGATCGCGTCCGTAAAAAGCGTGTATTCCGGGATCAGCGTTTTCGGGGACGGCGTGTACCGCGTGATGCGAAAACGCATGGAGGAAGCGGAGAGCGCGCCCAAGAAGGAAAATGTGCCGGAAGAGGAAACCATCTTGACAGCAAGGGAGCTTGACGTGGTAAAATTGGTGGCGCAGGGGTACGACAACAAGGAGATCGCCGCGGAGCTGTATCTCGCGGAGGGAACCGTAAGAAACCAGATCTCGAAGATTTTGGAAAAGCTGGAGCTAAAGGATCGGACGCAGCTAGCCGTGTATGCGGTAAAGCACGGGCTGGATGAGTAAGTCGCAGAATTGCGAAGCAATTCCGCGATCCGAAGCGAAGCGAGGACGAGCCGAAGGGCTCGCTAGTAAGTCGCAGAATTGCAAAGGAGAAAATATGTTCGGTTTATTTGGGGGCGTAAAAAAGAATCCGGAGCTGGAGCATTTGATCGAGCGCATGGAGAATAACATGGCGAACAATTATAAGGACGCCGCGCAGGAATATTTGGTGGAGTACGAGGCAAAGTTTAAGGAATTGTCCGAGGGCGGTAAGCTTAATGATAAGCAGAAAGAGCATTACGAATCGCTCCTCGATACCTATAAGATTCGCATGAAGGGCTTTACGCACAAGGATCAAAAGCCCTATTGGACGTAAAAGATCTGCATATGAGGGAGAGGGAATCATGAAAGGAAAGAAATTTTGGTTAAAGGCGGCTGCCGGGTTGCTTGCGGTAATGCTGCTGGCGGGCTGTGCCGGAAAAGAAACGCAGGAGAGCTCTGCGGCAGAAGGCGCGAACGGCGGGGGCGGTCTTGCGGGACTGATGGAATCCGCGCAGGTGCAGGTAAGCGAGTCCTCCAGCGAGGAGATTGCACCGAAGGATGACTGGAGCACAAAGTACGAGAATTATTTTAAAGAGCATCCGTTGCAAAACTGCATCATTGACATGGCGACCGAAGAGGAAGGCGTGAAGATGGCGATTCGCTTTGGCCTTGGCCAGACGGAGGAGTTCCTCTACTTAAAGTACGTGGTTTGGGAGTGTGACGCAAAGCAGGAGCTCGACACTTCTTCCGAGGATAATTACGTCACCGCCTACATGTACAAAAACGGCGAGGCGTACCTTGCGACGACCATGAAGGGAAAGAAGACGGAGTATTATAAGACGACGGACCTGGATTTCATGAATGCCGAACAGATGGCGTCCTCGGACAATCCCTTAGGCCTCGCGGATGACAGCGAGTTTACCTATGACCATGAGGAAGAGCTGGGCGGCGTAGTCTATGACGTGCTCTTTACGAAGACGCTCCATACGACGAAGTCCAAGGCAAACCGCTGGGTAAAGAATTATTATTACGTTAACCGCGAGACGCAGGCCTTAGAGCGCGTGTTCGTAAAGGACGCGGCCATGAGCATGGATTGCTACATTACGCCCCTTGATCCCGCGACCTTTGCGGAGATGCCTGCTGAGATGAAGAATGGCAAGAAGGATGCCGGCGAGGACTTTGTAAAAAGATTTGCCCTCGGCGTCGTAAAGATCACTTATAATGCCGTTGGCATTGACCCGAATAAGCTCGACCTTGAATCGGCCGTGGGATTAAAGAAATAGGTTTAGAAATAAGATTGGATTTGGAAATGAGTACTTTTGAGATTTTTGACACACATGCACATTATGATGACCATGCCTTCGATGAGGACCGGGAGGAGCTGATCGGGAGCCTTAAGGCAGCAGGCGTTGGCAGGGTTGTCAACATTGGTTCGACGGTCGCTTCCTGCGAGGCTTGCCTTACCCTCGCGGAGAAACATGATTTTATCTACGCGGCAATTGGCGTGCACCCGTCGGAGACGGCAGAGCTTACCGAGGAGCGTTTTGAGAACTTGCGCAGGCAGTGCCAGCACCCGAAGTGCCTGGCCGTCGGAGAGATCGGACTGGATTATTACTGGCCGGAGCCGGATGCGGAGACGCAAAAGCTTTGGTTTGAGCGGCAGCTGGAACTTGCGAGGGAACTAAAAAAGCCCGTGGTCATTCATTCGCGGGATGCCTGCAGGGACACGCTGGAGATATTGAAAAAGCAAAAAGCTGAGGAGATCGGCGGCGTGATCCACTGTTATTCCTATACGAGGGAGACCGCAAAGGAGTATCTCGACATGGGATTCTTTTTCGGCATCGGCGGGGTCCTGACCTTTAAGAACGGGAAGAAATTAAAGGAGACGGTGGAGATCCTGCCCATGGAACGGATCGTGATCGAGACGGATTCCCCGTATCTGGCACCCGTGCCGAATCGGGGCAAGCGCAATGACTCGAGAAACCTGGCGTACGTCGTACGGGAGCTCGCGCAGATGAAGGGCATGACGGAGGACGAGGTACGAAAGGTGACCTGGGAGAACGCATGCAGATTGTACCGAATGTAGTTGGAGGAGTTCAATGGAAGTATTAAGGGTGATCCTGCCCATCGTGGTAGGGGCCACAATTGGATATTTTACAAATTTTCTGGCGATCAAGATGTTGTTTCGGCCGCAGAAGGAGGTCCGGATCGGAAAGTGGCGCGTGCCCTTTACGCCGGGCATCATCCCGAAGAATCAGCCGAGACTGGCCGCCGCCATCGGGAATGCCGTGGGATCCCATCTGATCAACATGGATTCCATCAAGGAAAGCTTTCAAAAGAACGGCACCAAGGAAAAACTGGTGAAGAAGGTGGCGACGAGTCTTTACGAGAGCGAGGCCTGCATCGGCGACTTTTTCTCCACGGATGAGAATCACGGCGAGCTCATCGAGCGCTTTTGCACGGTGATGGCCGGAGCCGTGACGGAGAAGGTGCAGCAGATGGAGTTTAAGCCCATCATTTCGCAGATCGGAAAAGAAACGTTGGGAGATCTTTTGAATCATAAGATGGTTACCATGCTCCTTACCGAGGAGCGTCAGGACGCCATTTATGAGCGTATTGCGCAGGCACTGCAAAAATACATTGACGAGAACGGCGAAGAGATGATCAAAGCCGCCATCATGACGAACGTGCAGGAGCTGGAAAACAAGCCAATCAAGGAGATTGTGCAGGCCGGCACGAGCCAGGAGGGCCTTGAGCACCTTGCAACCTCCCTTGTGGACCGCGTTGCGGAGCGCTACGGCGAGGCGATGCTGCAGGCCGTTGACGTTTGCTCCGTGGTGCGTGAGCGCGTGGAATCCATGGAAACTTCGGAGATGGAGCGACTGACGCTCTCCGTATGCAATAAGGAGCTGCAGGCCGTGATCAATCTGGGCGCGCTGATCGGTGCAGTGATCGGCGTCATCAATATATTTATCTAGTTAGGGGGACAAAACAATGCCTACAACAAGGGCGCATTTTAGACACGGAGAAATGGTAAGGGAAAAGGTAAAGCCGGAGATCCGGGAAGTGATCGATAAGTATCCGGAGCTCTTTCACTTCGGCGTACATGGACCTGACCTTTTGTTTTACTATGACGCACTGAAAAAGAACCCGGTGAATCGCATGGGCGGAACGCTCCATGATCTCGCGGGAAGCTACTTTTTTAACCATGCGGTAACGGTTTTGGAAGACCTTCAGAAGGAAAACAGCGGCGATTACAAGCCGTCCCTGGCGTACGTTTACGGCGTTTTGTGCCACTTTACGCTGGATGTGTGCTGCCATTGGTACGTACAGGAAAAAATGGATGAAAGCGGCGTCTCTCATACGGAGATCGAGGCGGAGATGGACCGCGAGATTCTCGTAAGGGAGGGAAAGGACCCCATCCGCGCGAAAGTAACGGAGCATTTGGTGCCTTCCGGAAAGAACGCGCGCGTTGTCAGCCGTTTTTACGAGGGACTGACCCAGGAGGACATCTTTAAGGCCATGAAGGACAT
>JAFPRF010000326.1 GCA_017400965.1 Lachnospiraceae bacterium | reverse complement strand
AGGATGCTGCAGGAGATGGTTCTCGCATTGTTGCGTTCGTTGCACCAGCGGATGGAATCCTTTTCGTCTTCGTTGCCAGGACGGACGAGGAGCTTTTTCTCGGTGCGGCTGACCATGATTTCCACGTGCGTTATGTCAGGCATTTTTCGCACGCAGGCGTTGTTAAAGGAGATCCGGCCGTTGTAAAAGGTGACGGACGGTTCCTGCTTATGGGCGAAGAATTCGCCGCGAACCACCTGATAGCCGTTGTAGTCGAAGAACGGCTCGATCTTTAGCGGCGGGTCGCGCGGGGGTATCAGGTTTTCGTTCAATTGATGGCTCCTTCGGGTTCAGCGATGGTCTCCGCCTCGGAGACGGTCTCCGTCTCGGCGGCGGAGAGCTCATCCTTAATTGCCGTAACGAGATCCTCGATGCGTTTATTTGTTTCGTCTCGTGGCGGCAGCGATATGGACGGATCCCGGTACTTGACGATGCTCTCGGTACGGAAAGGGGTGTGACGGGCATCCCTTGGAATGAGGGGCGTTTGGCTTAAGTAATGTGACCCGCCAAAGAAATTCGCCCATTGGACGGGATATGCCTTTACGTTTTTCCCAACGCTGTCTGTAATCGGCGTGAGGCCCGTTGGCAGGAAGGGTTCCATGGAATCGCGCGGAATCAGGCATTCGAAGGAGCCGAGGTCAAAGGTAAGGGCTTCTCGTCCGCTGATGGTCATTTTGCTTCCGACAATGCGGTATTTGTAATCCGTATTCCAGCCAAGGAGGCAAAAGAGCGTTGGCAGAAAGGCTTCGCACTTAATGGGACATGGAACCGTCCGATCTCCTTTTTGACGGGTGCAGCCGACGGCGCTGCGAAGGCCTGCAGTTGAGGAGCGTACGATCAGGATCTTTTTTATGGGATGAAGCAGCATTTCCACGTCATGGGAGGCAAGGGTTTTGGTGATGAAGATGCTAAAGGTTGCCTTCTTTGTGGAAAAGGTGATGGCCGGCCTACTCGCGTCATCGTAAAACAGGGCACGCACGGTTTCGTAGCCGCGAAGGTCAAAATCTCCTGCATAGGCTTCAAACTTTTTCTCGGTGGGTTCCTCCGTCGATTCGCCCTTGGAATACACGCTTTTGCAGGCGTTAAGATAGTCATAATCGCGAAAGCCGGGCCACCTGGGATTTACGAGAACAAAGCCCTTTAAGGGACCTTCGCTGATGACGTTAAGCTCCGGAAGGTAGCCCTTGCAGCGCTGGCGCATTTTCGGGAGAAGGTTTTGGACGGCCTCGAATTCCTCGCGGGGAATGATTGCCTCGTGATGGTCGCGCTGAAGGTACTGGTTTCGATCCTGGCGATTTTTCTTGCTTTTGTGGTTCAGATAGCTGGGCGTAAAGGTTTTACGCGCAAGCACGTCGCCACAATACCGCTCATTGCGCAGGATGGAATAAATGGTGCTGTCTGTCCATTTTACTTTGCCACGCTTGGTTCTGACATTAAGGTCGGTCAGGGTCTCGGCAATCTCCGTGCAGCTACAGCCGGACATGAGCAGGTTAAAGATGAGTTTTACGATGATGGCTTCGCTTTTGTTTACGACGAGGTTCCCGTCAGAATCATGGTCATAGCCGAGAAGTACGGGAACGATGAAGATGCCGCGGCTGAAGCGCTGGTCGATGGACACGTTCATGACTTCGCTCTTGTTGTGGGACTCTTCCTGAGCTAGCGTGGCGATCATGGACAGGGACATTTCGTATTTGGGATCCAGCGTGCAGATGTGTTCCGTTTCGAAGAACACGCCGACGGGATGGGGCAGGGCGAGAAGCTCGCGGACGAGTCGAATGCAGTCGACGATGTTTCGCGCAAAGCGTGAGACGCTTCTTACGACGATGAGGTCGATGATGCCCTTTTTACAGTCCTCGATCATTTCAACGAAGGAATCGCGGTGATTTAGGGAGGTGCCGGAGATGCCTTCGTCTGCGTAGATCTTTGTCAGGGTCCAGTTCGGGGTGCGATTGATGGTGTCGAGGTAATGGTTCTTTTGCAGCTCAAAGGACGAGGTCTGCCGCTTGTCCAGCGTGCTTACGCGCGCGTACACGGCGACGCGCATGACCTTGCTCT
>JAFPRF010000325.1 GCA_017400965.1 Lachnospiraceae bacterium | reverse complement strand
TCGCGGATAAGATTGGCATTACCCTCGGCTTCCGCCAGGAAGGCGAAACCGCCGAGGAAAGCTTTATTCCGCCGTTTACGGGGGAAGGACTGTAAAACATAAAAATACCTCGAGGGGAAGGACGGCACAGACTTTTTCGGTCGAATGGTTACGAAAAAGTCTGTGCCGTCGTCGCCCCGAGGGCTTCTTATGTTTAGAGCCCCTCTCCTGTAAACGGCGGAATAAAGCTTTCCTCAGCGGTAGATCCTTCCTGGCGGAAGCCGAGGTTGATGCCAATCTTATCCGCGAAGTCGAGGACGCGTTCATATTCTTCGTCAGTGACCTTGCGGTTTAGGTCGCCGAATGCAGGGTCATTCGCGACCTGGGGCATGGGCGTGTACTGGTTCATGATGGAGACGTAGGCGTGATCGCCAATGACCTCGTGCACCCAGCGAAGGAGGTGCTTCGACTGAACGACGAGTCCTGGCAGGACGAGGTGGCGGATGATCATGCCGCGCTTCATGAGGCCAGTCTCCGTATCAAAGACGGGGTCTCCAACCTGACGATGCATTTCACACAGCGCGTCCGTGGCTTTATCGAAATAGTCCGGCGCATGGGAGAGGCGCTCTGCGACTTGAGGGGCCCGGTATTTGAGGTCCGGCAGGTAAATGTCGATGAGGCCGTCCAGGAGTTTTAGAGATTCCTCTTCTTCATAGCAGCTGGTATTATAGACAATGGGCAGGGTCAGACCCTGCTCTTGTGCGTGCCGCAGGGCAATGCAGATTTGGGGGATGTAGTGCGTCGGGGTCACCAGATTAATGTTGTGGGCACCCTTTTCCTGAAGCTCTAAAAAGATCTGCGAAAGGCGCTCCAGCGTGATGACCTGTCCCTGATTTCCCAGCGCGATCTCGCGGTTTTGACAATAGATGCAGCGCAGGTTACAGCCAGAGAAAAAGACGGTGCCGGAGCCATTCGTACCAGAGATGCAGGGCTCCTCCCAATAGTGGAGCGCGGCCCTTGCGGCGCGAATTTCCGCCGTTTGGCCGCAGTACCCGACCTTTCCTGCCAAGCGGTTCGCACCGCACCTTCTGGGGCATAATTTACAAGACGTTAACGTTTTTTCTAACAATTCCCTATCTGTCATGATTCACCTCATAAAAAGAGCCATGCACTGGCGGGACGATGAGTAACTCCACCCGGTAACCTTACGGCACATGGAAAATTCCGCTTAGTGCTGCTTTGTTCCCAACCTGACACGGTTCGCAGATTTCCATTGCGCAAGACCGAATTTCACCATTACAGACGAACCCGACAATGCACGGCTTTTTTAGTGTATCTGTTTTCTATGGATTTGTCAAGGGGTTACTGACCGCTACCTGGTTACAGCCTTCCTCCGGGAACTCGCGGGCAGCCGCACTCTTGAACTTGGTCAGCTCCTTGGTTGCCTGCAGGATCGGAATGTTGGTACCCGCGCCGGCAACGCAGCCGCCGGGGCAGGCCATGCCTTCGATCAAGCACCCGTTCATGCGCCCCGCCTTGGCGAGGGTCAGTGCCTTTCGGCAATCCGCGAGGCCTTCCGCGTGCTCCACGTGGACCTCCGTCTCGGGATAGTATTCCCTGATGCAGCGCTCAATCGCTGATGCAACGCCGCCTGCCACGCCATAGCCTCTGCCGGCGCCAGTGGCGTCATTCATCTCATCCATGGCCTTGATCTCCTCAAGGAGCAGGCCTTTTGCCTCGAACATGCCCGTCAGCTCCTCGAAGGTGATGACAAAGTCCACGTCGGAGCGAACGCTGCGGCGGCTTGCCTCGAGCTTTTTCGAAGCGCAGGGGCCGATGAAGACTACGGATGCGTTCGGATGTTCTTTCTTGATCACGCGGGCCGTTGCCACCATGGGAGTCAGCTCGTTGCTGATCTTATCGATGGTTTCGGGGAAGAAGTGCTTCGCCATGACGGACCAGGAAGGGCAGCAGGAGGTGAGGGCGAAGGACTGCTTTCCTGACGCAACCTCCTTAACGTAATGCTCCGCCTCAGCCATGCAACCCATGTCCGCGCCAAGCGCCGTCTCGTACACCTCGGAAAATCCGAGTTCTTTTAACGCCGTCTTTAACATGTCGGGCGTGACCTTCGGGCCAAACTGACCGACAAAGGCGGGTGCTACCTGGGCGATGATCTCGCGGCCGCTTTGCATGGCGCGGATCAGCTGGAAGATCTGGGATTTATCGGCAATGGCGCCAAAGGGGCAGCTCACCATGCACATGCCGCAGGAGACGCAAAGGTCATTGTCGATAATGGCCCGGCCGTAGGAGTCGGACTTGATGGCGCCGACGCCGCAGGCGTGCTTGCAGGGGCGCTCCTTATGGCAGATGGCGTCGTAGGGGCAGATGTCCTTGCACTTGCCGCATTTGATGCACTTATCCTGATCGATGACGGACTTCCCGTTCACAAAGGAGATGGCGCCCTTTGGGCAGACCAGCTGGCAGGGGTGCGCAACGCAGCCCATGCAGGAGTTTGTGACCTCATAGCGATTCTCCGGGCAGGCGTTGCATGCTGACGGGATCACCTGCATCAGAGGCGGCTCGTAGTATTTTTCATCGATGTTGCTTTCCTCGAGTCCTTCAGTCAGGTGCCCGGGATGCTCGCGGTTTTCGGGCCGCAGGCTCATGCCCATGGCCAGGCGGATCCTTTCGCGGATGATGGCGCGGTCGCGGTATACGCTCTCCCAATATTTGGGCTCTTCATAGTCGACGATCTTGTAGGGCAGGGCCTCCATGTCGTCTTTTAGGTTTGTTGAATTGTAGGCCAGGTTGGCCACTTCCTTAAACACGCGTCTTCGACGCTGACGCACTGGCGTGTCGATCCCTCGCATATTACTCATAGTTCTTCCTCTTTGGCTTTTTCTTTCTCCGCGCGATTGCGCTTTCTAAGGTCCACAAAGAATTCCTTTAGGACCTGACTGCATTGCTCCTCGAGAACGCCGCGGTACACGGTACACTGGTGGTTAAACTCGGGCATCTCTAAGAGATTCAGGATGGATCCCGCGCAGCCGGCCTTTGGATTCATGCAGCCCATGACCACCTCAGGGATCCGCGCCTGCACAATGGCACCGGCGCACATCTGACAGGGCTCAAGCGTTACGTAAAGCGTGCAGTCCTCTAATCGCCAGTCCCCGATCACCTTGCTGGCCTTTCGGATCGCTGTGATCTCCGCATGGCAGAGCGTGTTTTTATCGGTATTGCGTCTGTTGTACCCGCGCCCGATGATCTTCCCTTCATAGACGATCACGCACCCAATGGGCACCTCTCCCAGCGCCGCCGCCTTCTTTGCCTGCTTCAAGGCCTCTTTCATGTACTTTTCCTGCACCGCTTCAATGCCAGTCATTGGACGTCCCCTTTGATCATAGGTTTGCTACCATCTTATCACAAGAGAGAAGATTCGGAAAGGAGAAAGTTTTGTCAGATGAGAAACCTATTGTGAATCAGTTAGCGGTGTGATACGATAAAAGCAGATTTGACTACGAAAGAAGGAATTGAAATGCTGATCTGCGGATTACAAAAGACTACGTTACTGGATTATCCAGGGCATGTCGCCTGTACGATCTTTACGGGGGGCTGTAATTTCCGGTGCCCGTTTTGCCAAAATGGAGAATTGGTGATAGATCCGGCGGCGCAGCCAAAGCTGACGGAAGAGGAAGTGTTCGCGTTCTTAAAAAAGCGTAAGGGGATTTTGGAGGGTGTTTGTATTACGGGCGGCGAGCCAACGCTGCAGCCCGACTTAGAGGCGTTTATTCAAAAAGTAAAGGAATTAGGGTATTTGGTAAAGCTGGATACCAACGGATACCGGCCGGGGGTTTTAAAAAAGCTCTTGGAGGATGGCCTTTTGGATTACGTGGCCGTGGACATTAAGGCCTCGAAGGAGAACTATGCAAGAGTTGCCGGCGTGCCCAATCTGGATATTTCGAAAATGGAGGAGACCGTAGAGATTCTGAAATCCCAGGAGAGGGTCCCTTATGAATTCCGTACGACGGTGGTGCGCGGACTTCATGAAATCGAAGAATTCGAGGCCATTGGAAAATGGCTTGCGGGAGCTCCTGCGCTGTATTTACAAAGCTATCAGGAGAGTGGTAACGTCCTTCGCCCAGACCTTTGTAAGGGTGCTTTTACCCGCGAAGAACTAGAAAGCATGGCTACGATGGCAAGAAAGTACATTGCAAAAGTGGAAATCCGCGGTGTAGAATAAGAGTAAGAAAAGATGATTAGGGTTTTTAGGTAGTTATGAAGCATTTGATCGGTGATAAGAAGTTTTACGGAAACGTTCTGAAGGTGGCCGTGCCCATCATGATCCAGAACGGCATTTCCAATTTTGTCAGTCTCCTTGACAACATTATGATCGGGCAGGTCGGAACGGAGCAGATGAGCGGCATCGCCATCGTAAACCAGCTCCTGTTCGTCTTTTACCTCGGGATCTTTGGCGCGCTGTCGGCGGCCGGGATCTTCAGTGCCCAGTTCTACGGCAAGGGAGACCATGAGGGCGTAAGGCACGCCCTGCGTTTTAAGTTATACATTACCATTGGCATTGTACTCCTTGGCATTATTGCGTTCCTTGCCTTCGGAGATCAGTTGATCCTACTGTATTTGCATGACGAGGGCGGCACGACCCAGTCGCTGGACGCGGCGCTTCGCTACGGCAGGGAGTATCTGGCGGTGATGCTGATCGGCCTCTTACCCTTTGGACTGGAGGAAGCCTACGCCAGCACCTTAAGGGAGTGCGGCGAGACAACGCTGCCGATGCTCGCGGGCATTGCGGCGGTCTTTGTAAACCTGGGACTGAACTACGTTTTGATCTTTGGACATTTCGGCTTTCCGGCGCTGGGCGTGACCGGCGCGGCCATCGCAACGGTGATCGCGAGATATCTGCAGATGCTGATCGTTGTGGGCTGGACGCACACGCACGTAAAACGCGTACCCTTCGCGGCGGGCCTATATCAAAGCCTGCGGATCCCGGCCAAACTTGTTGGACGGATCACCGTCAAGGGCTTCCCGCTCATGGCCAACGAGATCATTTGGGCGGCAGGCATGGCCGTCATGAACCAGTGTTATTCCCTGCGCGGTTTGGACGCCGTCGCGGGCCTGAATATTGCATCAACCATTACGAACCTTTTCAATACGGTCTTTATCGCCATGGGCAGCGCAGTCTCCATCATGGTGGGGCAGCTCCTCGGCGCAGGAAAGATGGAAGAGGCGAAGGATACGGACGCGAAGCTCATTGCGTTTTCCGTATTATCCTGCGTTGGCATCGGCAGCGTTCTGATGGTGCTCGCGCCGCTGTTCCCGATGATCTACAATACGACGGAGCAGGTGCGCGCGCTGGCAACTGGCTTTATCCGCATCGGTGCTGGCTGCATGCCGATCTACGCGTTCATGCACGCATCCTACTTTACGCTCCGTTCCGGCGGAAAGACGCTGATCACGTTCTGTTTTGACAGCCTGTTCCTCTGGGTGGTCAGCACGCCTGCGGCTTACGTACTGAGCAGATACACGGCGCTACCGGTACTGACCTTGTACCTGGCGGTACAGCTTCTTGACCTGATCAAGTGTGCCATCGGCTTTGTACTGGTAAAGAAGGGCGTTTGGCTGCAAAACATTGTGGCAAAGGAATAAGAAGTAAGTCTGAGGATTTCGGGGGAGATACGAAGCAGAAAGGATGGACTTATGGGTGAAAAAAAGACAATCAAACAGCAGTTTTTAACTGGCGAGCGGGCGCTTTTCATGAGCAGGGACCTGCGCGTTTTGGACTGCACCTTTGCGGATGGCGAATCCCCCTTAAAGGAGAGCCGCGACATTGAGCTGGAGGGCTCCATGTTTAAGTGGAAGTACCCGCTTTGGTATTGCAAGAACGTGACGGCGAAGAACTGCGTTTGGTTTGACATGGCGCGGGCCGGCGTTTGGTATACGGATAACGTCACGGTGGAGAATACGCCGATCGACGCGCCGAAGAATTTCAGAAGATGCAAGGGCGTAACGCTGCGCAACGTATCATTTTCCAACGCGGAGGAGACGCTTTGGAGCTGCGAGGACGTGGAGCTGTCGCATGCGACGGCGCGGGGCAATTATTTCCTCATGAATTCGAGTAACGTTAAGGTGGACGACCTGACCCTGTACGGGAATTATTCCTTTGACGGCGCGAAGAACGTGGAGGTGCGAAACAGTCGCCTGCTTTCGAAGGATTCCTTCTGGAACAGCGAGAACGTGACGGTATATGACTCCTTTATTTCTGGAGAGTACCTAGGCTGGAATTCGAAGAATCTGACCCTGATCAATTGCACGATCGAAAGCCTGCAGGGCATGTGCTACATTGAAAATCTCGTGCTGAAAAACTGCAAGCTCTTAAATACGACGCTGGCGTTTGAGTATTCCACCGTGGAGGCGGACATCACGAGCAAGGTGGACAGCGTCCTAAATCCGACCTCGGGCACGATCACGGCCGAGGAGATCGGGGAGCTGATCCTCGAGAAGGACAAGATCGATCCGGAAAAGACGAAGATCATTTGCAGGGGCGCGGCGAAATAACCGCGCTCTTTGCACTAGAGGGAATTGCGATGGGAGAGTATTCATTTGATAAGATGACGGAGCGCCGCGGGACGGATTCCTATAAGTGGGACATACCTGACGGCGAGCTGCCCATGTGGGTGGCGGACATGGATTTCGAGACGGCGCCCTGCGTTCGTAGGGCGATCGAGGAGCGCGCGGCTCATGGGATCTTCGGCTATAACGTGATCCCCGAAGAGTGGTATGAGGCCTATCAAGGCTGGTGGGAGAAGCGCCATGGCTTTCGGATCGAAAAGGACTGGCTTGTCTTTTGCACGGGCGTGGTTCCCGCGCTTTCGAGCCTGGTCAGGAAGCTGACGACGCCAGGAGAGAACGTGGCTGTCTTGACGCCGGTCTACAACATCTTTTTCAATTCCATCGTGAACAATGGGCGGAATGTCTTGCAGTGTCCGCTTATTTATCAGCCGGGTGCTGACAAAGAATATGAGATTGATTGGGGCGCTTTCGAAGAGGCGCTTTTGAACCCGCAGACGACGATGCTGATCTTTTGCAACCCGCATAACCCCGTGGGAAGGATCTGGACGAGGGAGGAGCTTGCGAGGGTTGGCGAGCTGGCTGCAAAGCATCACGTGCTAGTGGTGTCGGACGAGATCCACTGCGACATAACGGATCCCGGGAAAGCATACGTGCCCTTTGCATCGGTTTCGGATGCCTGCAGGGAACATAGCATTACCTGCATTGCGCCGACGAAGGCCTTTAACATCGCGGGCATGCAGACGGCGGCTGTCTTTGCGGCAGATCCCGTGCTGCGCCATAAGGCATGGCGGGGGCTGAATACGGACGAGTGCGCGGAGCCGAATACCTTCGCCTGCGGCGTTGCCATCGCGGCATTTACGAAGGGCGCGTCCTGGCTGGATGCCCTAAGAGACTATCTGTTTGAGAATAAGCGTATTGTACGGGATTATTTGCAAGAAAACCTTCCTAAGGTGCACCTGGTGCCCTCTGAGGCAACCTACCTTCTGTGGCTGGACTGCAGTGCCTATAGCAGGGACAGCGTAGAACTGGCAGCATTCCTTC
>JAFPRF010000324.1 GCA_017400965.1 Lachnospiraceae bacterium | reverse complement strand
TCCATGGGGTACAATGGATTCCCATGTGGTTGCTCGGATGAGGAGTTCCCTTGGGCGAGAGAGGGCGAAGAGCTAGATACGAAGTACATTTATGTTACGCACGCAGAGCTGAACGCGATTTTGAATTATCGCGGAGGTTCCTTGGAGGGGACAAAGTTGTATGTGAGTCTGTTCCCTTGTAATGAGTGCGCGAAAGCGATCATTCAGTCAGGGATTAAGACTGTAGTTTATGACTGCGATAAGTACAATGGAACGCCTTCGAACAAGGCTGCAAAGCGGATGTTCGCTGCGGCGGGTGTGGCGTACGTGCCTTATAGTCGTACTGGGCGTGCGGTGCATATTGAGGTTTAGGATTGGATTGGGACACGGATGAAGAAGAGTAAGAGTTTGGTCGTGGTTCTCATATTGGCACTCATACTGGGGGCAGTACCCTCTTCTTTTGGCGTGCAAAAAGTGTTGGCGGAGAAGTCAACCCGGGAGCAGATCAAGGATAAGCAAAAGGAAAAAGAGCAGATCAAGGATAAGATCGACGACCAGAAGGAAGACATTAAGGACCTAAAGGGCGATAAGCGGGATCTGCAGGATGAGATGGCTGAGGCGAACGAGCGGATGCTGGACGCAGTCGCGAATCTGGTGGACATCGAGAATCAGATCAAGGTGAAAAATCAGGAGATCGAGGACAATCTGGCGGCCTTGGACGCGGCAATCGCGCGGGAGGAAAAGCAGAAGGAAGACATGGAGATCCGCGTGCGGAAGATGTACGAGCGGAATTCCGCGGATTACGTCACCTCACTCATGAGCGCGGGAAGTCTGGGAAAGCTGCTGAATTTGGCGACTTGGTTTGAACGGGTGGAGACGTACGATAAGGATCGTCTCTCGGACTTTGAACGGCAGCATGCAACGATCGAGCAGCTCGAGGCGGATCTGGAGCAGCAGAAGGCGGACTTGGATGATCTGCACGCGCAGGCGGAAGCGGAGCGCGCGAGAGTGGCGGGCGTTCTGAATACGCTGGTGACGAAGATCGATGATTATTCGGACCAGATCAGCGATGCGGAAAAGAAGGCCTTGGAGTATGAGGCAGAGCTGAAAAAGAACGAGGAAGATTTGAAGGCTTTGCAGAAAAAGTTGGAAGAGGAGCTGCGTATCTCGAGAGAGGCGGCGCAGGGCAAATGGCGTTCCATTTCGGACGTCACCTTCACGGAGGCAGACCGAAAGCTCCTTGCGAACATCATTTACTGCGAGGCGGGCGGCGAGCCCTATGAAGGAAAGCTGGCCGTGGGTGCGGTGGTCATCAACCGCGTGTTGTCGAGTAAGTTCCCCGACACGGTGGCGGGCGTGATCTACGCGAAGAGTCAGTTCTCGCCGGTGGCGAGCGGACGATTCGAGCTGGCGCTGGCAACGGACAAGGCAACCTCCGCCTGCTATCAGGCAGCGGACGAAGCGATGCTGGGCGTGACGAACGTCGGCGTCTGCGTTTACTTTAGAACCCCGATTCCCGGCCTGGTCGGCATCAACATCGGCGGTCACGTATTCTATTAAGTCAAAAACAAGCCAAGGGGGACGGTTCTCGCTGACTCATTTCAAATGAGTCAGCGAGAACCGTCCCCCTTGGCATTTTATAAACCGAGTTGTTCCAACGGACTTTGGAGTCTGTCAAATCTGTCGCGGTAGATGATGGTGAGGAGTTCGTTCAGGCGTCTGAGCGCTTCAGAGAGGAGCTGGGGCGTGATGAGGCCCTTGTCCAGCGCCTCCGCCATCTCGTCGAGGTCCACGACCTTCATGTGGCCATCGGGGAAGATGAGCACGTCAGCAAGGAGGTCCGTCACTGTCAGGCTGTTCTCCGCCTCATTGAAATCATAGTCCACGATGTCGCAGTACCAGTACAGCAGGGAGTTGTCATGGCGGTAGAACTTGCTGACCTTAAAGCCCTGCTTGAGATAGTAGATCGAGCACCCGTGAGAGAACTCCATCTTAGGGTTCAGGGTGTTCCAGGTGGTCACGATCATCTCATCATCCGACCGCACGATCACGTCGTCCTTTAAGAATTTACATTCTGCAGGAATAATTCTTTTCCGATAAAGCTTTAAGTCTTCCGTAAACATGAGAATGCCTCCCTTCGTCTGCTCTGAATAATTACATCCATTCTACGCTATCCTATGCTGGCAGTCAATCCTTATGTTACCCATAGAGGATCACGGATACGGTAAACACGCCGTCCTCTGGCGTAAAGGAACAGGCGCCGCCATATTTTTCCGTAATGCTTTTTACGGAGCTGATGCCGATGCCGTCTCCCTCGTGCTTTGTCGAGTGGAAAACACCCTTCTCATCTCTGGAAATCTTCCCACAACTATTTTTCACGATCAGCGATAGGCAATGCGTTCCGCTTGGCAACTCTGAATATGCGGCGGTGAGATCGATAAAGCGTTTCCCCGTTACTTCCTTGCAGGCATCTGCAGCATTTTCAAGGAGATTGCCGAACAGCACGACAAGCTCCTCTTTGTCCACAAAGAGGTCCTTGGGAACGTCAGCCTTGACGGAAAGGGCGATGTCGTATTTTGCTGCCGTCTCGGAGTAAAGCGCGAGAACGACGTTGAGCGTTTCGTTTTCACAAAAGATCAAGGGCTGGTCCAAGAGGTTTTGCTTCGTGTACATGGCGATCAGGTCATCTAGTGCGGAAAGGTCTCCCTTGTCACGGATCTCTTTTAGCAGCGCAGCATGATGACGGATGTCGTGTTTTGTGCGGCGCATGTTTTCCAAGCGGTCATTCAGACTGTCATACTGTAATCTTTGCAATGAGAGCGCATGATTTTCTGCAAGGAGAGAGACATTCCTTTCGTAAAGCCAGGCTGTTTTTACGATAATGCGGTAGATGAGAACGGAGCCGGCGTCGACGGCCAGTAAAAAAAGCGTGCGTTTCGGATCCATAATGTTTTCAAGGTTCGATTGCCCGGAGGCATAGAAATGATCCATGCTGATCAGGTAGAAGGTAGCGGGTACGAGCCAGAGATATCGCCACATGTAACCGCCGATGTTTTCACATTCCGAAAGCGCGTCTTTTTGCTCGCCATGGGTACAGAGGTCTCTAAAGATCAGCAGGTAGGTAACGGGAAGTATGACGGCAAGGATCATCGACATAAACAGCGGATAGGTAACGTTATACACAAGCAAAGCTTCCTTCGGGAAAAACAGCGCCTCCACACATTTCCCGGCAGTCACCATAAAATCGCCAAGATTGCTGAGCACCAAAACGGCGAATACGAGCTTTCCGATGTGTTCCTTCAAGGCAACAAAGATAAAGATGACATAGATTACGGATGAAACCATGTCTAAAATCTGTGAGTGAAGGGAAGGAATATAAATTCTAAGCGGCGTGAACACCATCTGCAGCACAAAAACCATGCCTGCAATGAAAAGGGTAACCTTTTTTCCAAATCTCCAGTGATCCCGAAAGGAATACAATGTGAGCACTATGAAAGGGAACGTGCATAAAAACGAGAACAGAAGCGTTCCCCACAAAAAATCATATTTTGGCATACGATCATTCCTTTGTTTTCTTATTTATTATCATTTTTTCACGTGGCGTTGGTTTCGTCAAGCGTAAACATTAAGAACATTTCGTGCATGGAAAAAGACGATTGGTGCATGTTTTGGTAATTTACGTCCCAACGTGGTATTGATATAATGTGCACGAAATGAAGATTTCTGCACACGAATTTGCAAGCACACAGGCTGAAAAAGCATGAGGAGGCAAAAGAATGGCAGATTGGGTGATAGTGGTAGATGATGATCCGGTAAATAATCGGATGGCAGGATTTATTCTCAGTGAAGCGGGATTTCGGGTTACGGCACTGAAATCCGGGCAATCCCTTTTGGACTACGTGGAGAATAACGGATATCCCGATTTGGTGCTGCTAGACATCAACATGCCGGTGATGGACGGCTTTGAAACCATGCGGCGTTTTCGGGAACAGGCGCAGGGAAAGGAGACGCCCGTGCTCTTTTTGACTGCAAATGAGAACGAGGATCTTGAGACAAAGGGATTGTCTCTTGGCGCGATGGATTTCATTAAGAAACCCTTTGTTCCGGACGTGCTTGTCATCCGCGTAAGGCACATCATTGAGCTAAATCACCTCCAAAAGGACCTTGAGCAAGAGGTTAAGAAGAAAACAGAGGAGAACGAGAAGCTGTTTATTCAGGTCGTACAGTCGCTCGCAGATGCCATCGATGCCAAGGATACCTATACTAATGGTCATTCCGGACGTGTTGCGCAGTATTCCAGGGAAATCGCCAGACGATATGGGTACAAGGGCAAGAAGCTGGATGACATTTACATGATGGGGCTGCTACATGACGTTGGAAAGATTGGCGTTCCCGATGCCTTGATCAACAAGCCTGCCAAGCTAAATGACGAAGAATTTGAACAGATCAAAAACCATCCCGTGATGGGAGCAAGGATATTGAAAAACATCAAAGCCATGCCAACGCTTGCCACGGGAGCAAGGTGGCATCATGAGCGTTTCGGCGGAGGCGGATATCCAGATAGTTTAAGCGGCGAGACGATACCTGAGGAGGCAAGGATCATAGCCGTTGCAGATTCCTATGACGCCATGTCCAGCCGGAGAAGCTATCGCGACGTCCTTCCGCAGGAAATTGTTCGGATGGAGATAGAAAAAGGGAAAGGAACCCAGTTTGACCCTAAATTTGCCGACATCATGCTGGCCATGATCGATGAGGATCAGGATTATCAGATGAGGGAGACGTGAGTATGAAAAAACCTTTTCATTTCATTATGATCATGGCGCTTACGGTGTTTTCTGCCGTTTTATTTCTCATCAATCGAATGCTGGAATTAGACATATGGGTTTTGCCGGTTTTTTTGGTGGAACTCCTCTTTTGCTGGTATCTTTTTATTTCAAAGCGAGGTTCCGAAAAGTTCTCTATCTACAATTGCAGTTTTTTCCTCATGGTGGAAGTGTTTTATTACGCAGTGCATGTCGAGACGATCTATGACAGCACCGCGGTCATTGTGATGATGATCTTTCTGTTTGCGGCATCAGGAGAAGGATTCCTTTTGTCGACGGGAACCATCACGGGACTGGCGGGGATGGTGATGCAACTTTGGCTTTCAGGAGAATTGGAAAGCCTAAGACAGGATCCTTCGCAGATCGTCCGCGCGGGATGGCAGTTTTTATTGGTCCTTTTGTCGGCCCTTGTGGCGAAGAAGATCATATCCGCGTGGAAGGACGTGACAAGGAAGTATCAAACGGAGATCGAGGACGTCAGAAAGGAAAATGGCAAGGTCAACAACTTCCTGGCGAACGTTTCGCATGAGATCCGCACTCCCGTAAATGCGGTGATCGGCATGTCCGCCGTTCTGGAAAAGGAGCAGCTCCCGCAATCCGTACACAATGAACTGAAGGCGATCTCCAAGGCGGGACACCGCGTGGCTGAGCAGATCAGCGACATCCTTGATTTCACTGAGATCGACATGGAAAAGCTGTCGGTAAACAAGGAAACCTACATGATCAACTCCGTTGTCAATGATCTGATGACGCAGGTTTCCTTTATGGAGAAAAATGGCCTTGAACTGGTTGTGGACATGGAAGCAAACATTCCTTCCGTGATGGTTGGAGATGAGAGCAAGATCAAAAAGATCCTGTGGCATCTCATCGGCAATGGCTTTAAGTTCACGAGTACTGGCGGCGTATACGTGCATATTTACTCCGTGAAAAAACCCTATGGCGTCAATCTGGTGCTGAGGGTGGAGGATACGGGCATTGGCATGGATGAGGCAGAGATTGGGCACATCTATGACAAGTTTTATCAGTCGGATTCCGGAAGGTCTCGCATGGCCGGCGGCCTTGGCCTTGGAATTCCCATCGTCAGCGGGTTTGTCAAGGCGATGGGCGGAATTCTTTCCATCGAGAGCGAAAAGGGAAGGGGAACGCAGGTACAGGTGATCTTGCCACAGGAGGTGGTAAACGAGGCGCCCTGCATCTCCATTAGGGATAAGGAGAAATGTGTCGTTGCGGGCTTCCTTGGATTTATCACGACGAATCATTCCCGCATTAGAGATTATTATATGGACATGATTACCCATCTGATCGAAGGCTTGGGGATTCCTTTTTTGCGCGTGCAGTCCGTCGAGGAGCTGCAAAAGCTTTTGGAGACGGGAAAGGTGACGCATCTGTTTGTCGGTACGGGCGAGTATCTGGAGAACAGGGCCTATATCGACTCGTTCTCCCATAAGATCCATATCGCGGTTGTGGCAGAAAAGGACCTTCTTGGGCAGGTCAAGCAGGGCATCATCGTGCTGGACAAGCCGTTTTATGGAAGTCAGGTGGCCAACGTACTAAATCAAACGGAAAAGCCTGGCTACCACATGGAAGAACACATGCGTTGTCCCGGCGTCAGGGCACTGGTGGTGGATGATGAACCGATGAACCTCATGGTGGCGCAGGGCATTTTCGAATCCTATGGAATGGTCGTCACTACCGCGGGAAGCGGAGCGGAAGCGATCAACATCTGTGAGCGGCAGGATTTTGACATCATCTTTATGGATCACATGATGCCGGAGATGGATGGCGTGGAAACCATGAAGCATCTAAGGCTGAATGCCGTGAAGAAAAAGAGTGAGCTTTGCATTGTGGCGCTAACCGCGAATGCCATCAGCTCCGCGAAGGAAATGTTTTTGGCGGAGGGCTTTGACGGCTTTATTCCGAAGCCCATCGAGATCACGGATCTTGAGAGGGTGTTGAAGCACGTCCTTCCCAAGGCAGCCATCGTCTATGAACGCACGGAGCTTTCGACGGACCAAGAGGAGGTCGAAGTACGGGAAGACGATACAAAGAAGGATTATTTTACCACTTTGAAAGAACAAGGCGTGGACGTACGTGCTGGCCTGAAATATTGCAGGGAGAATGAGGAATTCTACCGCCAGCTCCTTCAGGAATATGCAAGCCAACCTGAGGAAAAACTGAAGCAACTGCAAAAATTCTTTGATACCGCGGATTGGCAGAATTATGCGATCCGCATTCATGCCGTGAAAAGCACGTCGAAGATGATCGGTGCAGGTGACGTCTCGGATATGGCGAGGGAATTGGAATTGGCTTCGACGGCAAAGGACGAGCAGGTTGTTAAGAAATTACATACACCCTTTATGGTGAAATACGAAAAGCTCCTGCATGCGATCTGCGGGGACGAAACGTCTTACGACGAAGAGGAGGAAGTGGTGGAATTTGCGCCGGTAGAGCTGGAAGACGACGTGGTGGAATTTGCGCCGGTTGAGAAG
>JAFPRF010000323.1 GCA_017400965.1 Lachnospiraceae bacterium | reverse complement strand
CTCCTTGGTAAACCAGCCTGCCTCGATCTCCTCGACGGCAAAGCAGCTCTTTTGCAACGTGCCACGCGCCTTTCCAACGATGGTGATATTCGTTTCATTGCTAAAGCCGACGGCACTGAAGCTAAGGCCCATCATGTCATCAATCTCATAGAGTTCCAGTCCCGTCTCCTCGCGCAGCTCCCTGACGGCTGCCTGTTTCCCGTCTTCTCCCTCGTCGATGAGGCCTGCAGGGAAATTATAGACCCACTGGTTGGTCGCCAACCGAAATTCCTTGTTCAGTAAAATTGCGTCTCCCGTCTCATTCGTCGCAACAATGACAACGGCGTTCGCTGTCTTTCCCAGCAGATCCTCTGGGGAGGACAGCTGATGGTTTCGGCTGATGATCTCGTAGCGCTTCTTCGTATGATCATTTAATTCATAGGTGAGGTCATATCTGGAAATGAACCTTCCCTCATGGATTTTTTCAATGCTTTCTAACTTCATTTCAAAGCTTCTCCAATCATTTCACATGGCTCAAATATACTATTTCTTGCCTACCATGTCAATGGGTTTTGCCCCCTCGGGAATTGTATAAAATTGTGCAAACATTTTTATCAAAAAAGGTATTGACTTTTATCCGAGTACAAGATATAATACATTTTGTTCGCAGGAATGGCGGAATTGGCAGACGCGCACGGTTCAGGTCCGTGTGGTGGCAACACCATGAGGGTTCAAGTCCCTCTTTCTGCACGACGGAGTAGGTGATAGCACCTACTCCTTTTTTATTTATTTTATAACGATTTCAAATACAGTGCAATAAAAAAGGGATTCCATGCGCACGTGAAATCCCTTTTCTTTATACTTTTTCTTTATGCTTTTTCTTTATGCTTCCACTTCGTTCTGCTGTGCAACGAGGTATTCTGCGCCATACTTCTTACGAAGCGCAGGCTTTTCGATCTTACCGGTTGCATTTCTGGGCACGTCTGCGAAGATGATCTTCTTGGGTCTCTTGTAACGAGGCAGGCCCTTGCAGTACTCTTCGATCTCCGCCTCTGTGCAGGTCATGCCTTCCTTGATCTGGATGATCGCGCCGGTGATCTCGCCGAGACGCTTGTCAGGCAGACCGATCACGGCTACGTCGCTGACCTTATCATAAGCGCTTAAGAAGTTCTCGATCTGTACGGGGTAGATGTTCTCACCGCCGCTGACGATAACGTCCTTTTTACGATCTACCAGGAAGATGAAACCATCCTCGTCCTGCATTGCCATGTCACCCGTAAAGAGCCAACCGTCCTTGATGGTCTCTGCGGTTGCCTTGGGATCATTGTAGTAGCAGGTCATGACACCAGGGCCCTTTACGCAAAGCTCGCCCACGTCGCCCTGCTTTACAATCTCACCGTTCTCGTCCACGATCTTACACTTCCAGCGATAGCCGGGAACGCCGATGGCGCCAACCTTGTGGATGTTCTCGATGCCAAGGTGTACGCAGCCAGGGCCAGTGGACTCGGAAAGACCATAGTTTGTGTCATACATGTGATTCGGGAAGTATTCCTTCCAATGCTTGATCAGAGAAGGCGGAACGGGCTGTGCACCGATGTGCATCAGTCTCCACTGATCCAGCTGATAGTCAGAAAGCTTTAAGTCGCCGCGATCCAGTGCCTCCAAGATATCCTGCGCCCAAGGTACCAGAAGCCAAACGATGGTACAATGCTCCTTAGATACGGCATCCAGAATGATCTCAGGGGAGGTACCCTTTAAGAGCACGGCCTTACTGCCTGCGCAAAGGCTGCCCATCCAGTGGAACTTTGCGCCGGTATGATACAGGGGCGGGATGCAAAGGAACACGTCATCTCTGCCAGTCAGATGGTGCTTTTGCTCCATCTGCGCCGCCTGGGTCAGGCTCTCATGATTATGCAAAATTGCCTTCGGGAAACCAGTGGTTCCAGAGGAGAAATAAATGGCTGCATCGTCCTCTTCCTCGAGGCGCACCAAGGGTGCCTGGCTGGAGCAGTCTGCAACGAGTTCGCGATAGCTCTCTGCGAAGGTAGGGCAACCGTCGCCTACGTAGATCAGAAGTCTGCCCTTGGAAAGCTTTTCTTCGATGGACTCGATACGGCCGATGAATTCAGGGCCAAAGAACAGTACGTGTACCTCAGCGAGGTCTGCGCAGTACTGGATCTCATCTGCCGCAAAACGGAAGTTAAAAGGCACGGCGATGGCACCGGTCTTTAAGATGCCAAAGTAAATGGGAAGCCACTCGAGGCAGTTGAACATGAGGATCGCTACGCGGTCCCCCTTCTGGATGCCACGGGATAAAAGCATGTTTGCCACGCGGTTTGCCTTCTCATCGAAGATGCTCCAAGTGATCTCACGGCGATAGGGCGTGGAGGACGTGGGCTGTACCAGATCATACTCCTTCCAAGTGGTCTTTCTTGTATCAGGCATGCTGGGATTGAGCTCGACCAGAGCTACCTCATCCCCGTATAATTTATGATTTCGTTCCAAAAGGTCTGTTACCGGCATCGTATTCTCCTCCGTTTATTGCTTTAAACTATGACGCTTTATCGCGTTTATTCGTGAAAGCGCCGCTTTGTCTAACATAGCACGTTTGGGGGAAAATGTCAAATATTGGGCCATGTTTATCACATAAAAAGAGCCCCGTCCGTTTGGGACAGGGCTCAGGATTTTTCAATTATGCGAGGTGACCCTTTGCCTTGATCACTTCGATCACGGAGTCTACGTACTTCTCGCAGATCTCGTTGGTCTCCGCTTCTACCATGACGCGGATCAGAGGCTCCGTACCGCTCTCACGCACCAAAATGCGTCCGCTATCGCCGAGCTCGTCAGCCACCTTCTTCACGGCTGCCTGCACGTCAGGGTCGTTCTGTGCTTCGGGCTTGCTCTTTACGCGCACGTTCTTCAGCACCTGAGGATAGAATACCACGGGAGCGATGAGCTCACTCATGGGCTTTTGCTTCGCCAGCATCACTTCCATCAGCTTCAGTGCGGTGACGATGCCGTCGCCGGTGGTCTCGTACTTCAGGAAGATGGTGTGGCCGCTCTGCTCACCGCCGATACGGTTGCCAGTCTTAACCATGTTCTCGTATACGTACTTGTCGCCAACGTTCGTCTTATCGTACGCGATGCCAGCCTTATCGAGGGCCTTGTACAGACCAAAGTTGCTCATGATGGTGGTGACCACCTTATTGTTCAGAAGCTTTCCACGCTCCTTCATGTACAGGCCATAAACGTAAAGCACGTGGTCACCGGTGATCACGTTACCCTTCTCGTCCACTGCCAGACATCTGTCGGCATCTCCGTCGAAGGCAAAACCGATGTCCAGGCCATTGTCTACAACGAACTTCTGCAGATGCTCGATATGGGTGGAACCACAGTCGGTATTGATGTTGTATCCATCGGGCTTGTCATTGATCACGTAAAGCTTTGCGCCCAACGCTTCGAACACGCCGCGGGCGATCTGCCAGGATGCGCCGTTTGCGCAGTCCAGACCAACCTTCACGTCCTTGAAGCTGTACTTGGACAGGGAGATCAGGAAACCAATGTAACGGTTTCTGCCGGATACGTAGTCCACGGTACGGCCGATCTCATTTCTCTCTGCAACGGGGATCTCGATCTTTCCATCGATGTAATCCTCGACCTTAAGGATCGTCTCCTCGTCCATCTTCTCACCGCTTCCCTTGAGCAGCTTGATGCCGTTGTCATAGTAAGGGTTGTGGGATGCGGAGATCATAATGCCGCAATCGAAATCATCCACTCTGGTGATGTATGCCACGGAAGGCGTTGTGGTAACGTGCATAATGTACGCGTCTGCGCCGCTTGCCATCAGACCGGTGCAAAGCGCATACTCAAACATATAGCTCGAACGTCTCGTATCCTTACCGATAACGACCTTTGCCTTCTTGCCCTGATTAGCTCCGTAATACCAGCCGAGGAAACGACCAATCTTTACGGCATGCTCAAAGGTCAGGGTCTTGTTCGCTTCACCACGGAAGCCGTCCGTTCCAAAATACTTACCCATGCTTTCTATTTCTCCTTTATGATTTATCTCTTTTCAATGATCTCGCCGTTGTTCTTGTAAATGCTGTTTGCGGGAACAACGCCTCTGACGCAGGAGGTAGGATATACGTTGCTGTTTCTGCCGATCACCGTACCAGGGTTGCACACTGCATTGCAGCCAACCTCTACGTGGTCACCCAGCATGGCGCCAAACTTCTTTACGCCGGTCTCGATCTTTTCCGTTCCGTTGTGAACGACCACCAGCTGCTTGTCGCTCTTTACGTTGGAGGTGATGGAACCTGCACCCATGTGGCTAAAGTAGCCGAGAATGCTATCGCCCACGTAATTGTAATGGGGGGTCTGTACGTGATCAAAAAGGATCACGTTCTTCAGCTCCACGGAGTTACCAACCACGCAGTTTGCGCCAACAAGGGCTGATCCTCTGATGAACGCACCGTGACGAACCTCGGTCTCAGGTCCGATGATGCAGGGAGCGCCGAGATAAGCGGAAGGGAACACCGTTGCGGTCTTGTGTACCCATACGTGCTCGGATACTTCCTCGTAGTCGTCACCCAGCGTCTCGCCAAGTGCAAGGATCATGTCCTTGATGCCCTTTAGGGCTTCCCAAGGGTAGGTAAACTGGGAAAGGTAATCCTTTGCAAGGGTGTGATCCAGATCATATAAATCCTGAATTGTGTACATAAAGTCTCCTTACCATACTGCCGAAGCAGTACTAGCGTTTTTGAAGCCATGGCTTCGCTTGGGTCTATCGCTGCGACGTTACTCAAAGCGACACGCCCAAGTTAGTATTTTATGATTCAAAGTCAGAAAAGTCAAGCGCTATTATAGATGCTGCTTGAGTCTTGCCATCACGCCCTCCAAGGCGAGATTACGGTTTCCAGTGAAATAATACTTGGAACCATTGTGATCAATGCGGCCGGAGTGCCAGGACTCGATATTCGCATAGCCCTTACCGTCATTATACAAAAGCTCCACGCTTCTTCCGCAGGTCAGCTCCTCGTTGTCGAGCCAGTAACGACCATTCGCACCAAGGCGTAGTCTTCCTTCCAAAACCACCTGTGCGTTCAGACGCTTTACCTGATAATATGCCTCCTCGAGCTCATGACAAAAGCTCTCGAGGCGCTCTTGTACATACATGGTTTCCGCAGTCGGCACCAGATCCGGAATGTTCACCTGCTCCTGATCCAGATATTTTGTGCTCTGGAAGAAATCTTCGATCTGCTCCTGTAAATAACCAACGGCCTGTAGCCACTGTTCATATTTCAGCATGATGGAACCCCCTTTGTTCTCTAACGTTTTCGATCCCCAAATCGATCCATTTGGAATTCTAACAATTCCGTTACAATTCTATCACGTTTCGGTCCACTTGAACAGAAAAACTTTTTTGACATTAAGAAACCTGCCGGACGGATCCGACAGGTTTTGATTTTTGGAAAATATCTTAGCGATACAGGTCTCTCTTATCAACGACTCTCTTTGCCTTGCCTTCGCTTCTGGGAATGGTCATGGGATCGACCACCTTGACCTCTACCAAAATGCCCAACATATTCTTGAGGCCGTGTACAATCTTCTTCTCGCGATCTGCAACGGAAACGGTAGGATTTGCCACCATCTCAGGCGTCAGCTCAACCTGTACCTCGATGGTATCGTTGTTACCAACACGGTCAACAACGATCTGGTAGTTTGCCTGATAGCCCTGATTGAGGAGCACTGCCTCGATCTGAGAAGGCCATACATTGACACCCTTAACTACCATCATGTCATCGCTTCTGCCCATGGGCTTATGCATTCTGATCAAGGTACGTCCGCAGGAGCACTTCTCGCGAGTCAAGTAGCAAAGGTCTCTGGTGCGATAACGCAGCAGCGGGAAGCCCTTCTTCGTGATACAGGAGAATACAAGCTCACCAGTCTCTCCCTCAGGAAGCACTTCGCCGGTCTCAGGATTGATGATCTCAGGAATGAAGTGGTCCTCCTGCACGTGCATGCCCTTCTGCTCCTCGCACTCGAAGGATACGCCGGGGCCGGAGATCTCGGTCAGGCCGTAAATGTCATAAGCCTTGATGCCAAGGGTCTCCTCGATGTTATGACGCATCTCCTCGGTCCAAGGCTCTGCGCCGAAGATACCTGCCTTTAACTTGATCTTATCCTTCAGTCCCTTCGCGGTAATGGTCTCGCCAAGGTTTGCCGCATAGGAAGGCGTACAGCAAAGGATCGTGCTCTCCAGATCCTGCATGAACTGCAGCTGACGCTCGGTATTACCAGAGGACATGGGAAGGGTTAAGCATCCAACCTTATGGGAACCGCCATGCAGTCCGGGGCCACCCGTAAACAAGCCGTAACCGTAGCAAACCTGTACTACGTCTTCCTTGGTGCCGCCTGCCGCTACAATGGCTCTTGCGCAGCATGTCTCCCAAATGTCAACGTCCTCCTGGGTATAGAATGCCACCACGCGACGACCCGTCGTACCACTGGTAGACTGGATGCGTACGCACTCAGACTTGGGAACGCCCATCAGTCCATAAGGATACTGATCGCGCAGGTCATCCTTTGTGATAAAGGGAAGCTTATGAAGGTCTTCCACGCCATGGATGTCCCACGGCTTAACGCCCGCTTCGTCCATCTTATCGCGGTAAAACTTTACGTGATCATACACGTACTTTACCTGTTCTACTAGTCTCTCGCTCTGGAGCTGCTTCATCTGCTCCAAGGGCATGGTCTCAATTTCGGGCTGAAAATAATTTCCCATTGGTCCTTTCTCCTTTTTACTGTGTCAATGCCTCATTGTGTCTGTATATTCTTAGCCTCTTCCGAGCAAAAATGCCTTCTGGTTCAGCTCTAAGAACTTCGCGGGTACGCAATCCTCAATGGCCTTCTGCCACTTCTCCACGGGAATCTCGTCGAAGTATCTGGAAAGACGGCCCATGAGTACGATGTTCACGGCCTTGGATGATCCTGCCTGCTCTGCGAGAGAGAGGCAATCCATGGCATCCACCTTTGCGCCCAGCGCTTCCATCTTTGCAACGAGATCTGCGGGATACTGTGCCGCGCCAGTGATAACGGGCATGGGATCGATCTCCTGCGTATTGACCACGATGCGTCCGTCTGCCTTGAGGAACTCTAAGTATCTTGCTGCCTCAAGCTTTTCAAACGAAACGATGAAGTCTGCCTGACCCTTGTCAATGATGGGGGAATAAACCTTCTCCCCGAAGCGCACGTAGGTCACAACGCTGCCGCCTCTCTGGCTCATGCCGTGTACCTCGGATACCTTTACGTCATATCCTTCCGTGAGTAATAAATGTCCCAATAATTTGCTGGCAAGAAGTGATCCCTGTCCGCCAACGCCTACGATCATGATATTCTTTGTCATTTGGCTTTCCCTCCTTACCTGTTCTGCAGTGCATTAAACTTGCACAGTTGCTTACATACGCCGCAGCCAACGCAGAGCGTCGTATCGATCACGGCCTTGCCGTCCTTTACGCTAATGGCAGGGCAGCCAAGGCGCATGCAGGACTTACAGCCAACGCAGTTCTCACAAACTACCTTCAGGGGCTTCTCATGCTTTACGTACTTAAGGAGTGCACAGGGGCGTCTGGAGATGATCACGGAAGGTGCCGCTACGGCGAGCTCTTCCTTGAGGACTGCGTCGCACTGTGCCAGATCGTAAGGATCTACCACGCGTACGCGCTCAAAGCCCATGGCCTTGCAGAGTGCCTCGAGGTCGATCTTACCTGCGGGGTCGCCCTTGATGTTGTAACCGGTGGTGGGGTTCTGCTGATGACCCGTCATGCCGGTGATGGAGTTGTCCAGAATGATCACGGTGGAGTTGCTCTGGTTGTAAGCAACGTTTGCAAGGCCGGTCATGCCGGAATGCATGAAGGTGGAGTCGCCGATGACTGCCACGGTCTTGCCCTCGCTCTCCTCGCCCAGTGCCTTATTAAAGCCGTGGAGGGAGCTGATGGATGCGCCCATGCAAAGCGTCATTTCCATGGCGTTTAAGGGTGCAACGGCGCCAAGGGTATAGCAGCCGATGTCACCGAGAACGGTGCACTTATTCTTAGCCAGCGTGAAGAAGAGTCCTCTGTGAGGGCAACCTGCGCACATTACGGGCGGTCTGCCGGGAAGGTTCTCGTCCAGCTTCTTGGAAGCGGGAACTTCTACGCCGAGCTTTTCTGCGATCAGATTCTGAGAGAACTCACCCTCGAGAGGAAGTACGTCCTTGCCGGTTACGGTAAGGCCCAACACCTTGCAGTGCTCCTCGATCACGGGATCGAGCTCTTCTACGATAACGAGCTTATCTACCTTCGCTGCGAAGTCAAGGATCAGCTTCTCAGGCAGGGGATGGATCATGCCGAGCTTTAAGATGCTTGCATTCTCACCAAAGACTTCCTTCACGTACTGATAGCTGGTGGAGGAGGTAATGATGCCAAGCTTGGTATCGCCCATCTCCACTCTGTTCAGGTCAGTGGTCTCAGCGAACTCGATCAGCTTTCTGGTTCTCTCTTCCACGAAGGGATGACGACGGATGGCATTGCCAGGCATCATCACGTACTTTGCGATATTCTTTACGTAAGGCTTCTTTTCAGGAAGAACGCGCTCCTGCTCCTCCACCACGCTCTGAGAGTGTGCCACTCTGGTGCACATCTTCATGATAACGGGGGTATCAAAGGTCTCGGAAATCTCGTATGCCTTCTTCACGAAGTCGCGAGCTTCCGCGGAGTCTGCGGGCTCAAGCATCGGCACCTTCGCTGCCATGGCATAATGTCTGGAATCCTGCTCGTTCTGAGAAGAATGCATGCCAGGGTCGTCTGCCACGCAAATGATCATGCCGGCGTTCACGCCCGTGTAGGAGCAGGTAAACAGGGGGTCAGCTGCCACGTTGAGTCCCACGTGCTTCATGCCGCAAAAGCTTCTCTTACCAGCGAGGCATGCGCCAAAGGCAACCTCCATGGCAACCTTCTCGTTGGGCGCCCACTCACAATAAATCTCGTCATACTTCGCAGCTTCCTCGGTCACCTCGGTACTGGGCGTGCCGGGATAACTGGATACCACGCTACAGCCTGCCTCGTAGAGTCCACGAGCGAAGGCCTGATTTCCTAACATTAATCGCTTCATGCCATTTCAATCCTTTCGAAACTCATGTTTAAAATAAACCTTTTCTATCATAGCACCCTTTGTTTCAGAAGTAAACATTAAATTTTCAGGCTGAGAGGAAACCAATCGGCCTCCTCTCGGTATCCTTTGGAGCTTCCAGCGGCGACTGAAAATCCAAGTCCGTCAGCACGTAGTCGCAAGACGTCTTGGAGGTTTTGAGATCCGTTCCGTAAAGCCTCTCGGCATAGTTCAGGATCGCATTCTCGATCAGGTTTCGGCTAAAACGACCATTGCCACAGTCCGGCGTACCCGCAGCAGCTTCACAGATGGCAAGCGCCTTCTCGCTTCCCTTCTCATCCATCGTAAAGCCGCGCCTCTCGGCTTCCATCTTCGCGATCCGCAGCATGTCATCGGCTGCATAGTCCTTGAATTCGACGTGGAAGGGCACTCTCGAACGAAGGCCGGGATTCCTTTCAAATAACCCCTTCATCTTATCCGGATAACCAGCCAGGATCACGATGGTGTCTTCACGGTGATTCTCCATCTCCTGCACCATGGTGTTGATGGCCTCGTCCCCGAATTCGCCCTCGGTGCCTTCCACTAAGGCATAGGCCTCATCGATGAACAAGACCTTGCCCTTGGCTCTCTCAAAGACTTCCTTGACCTTGATGGCGGTCTGGCCCACGTACTTCGCTACCAGGTCCGCGCGGCCCACCTCTACAACCTCTTTTCCGGGAAGGAGCCCGATCTCGCCAAAGATGCCGGCAACGATGCGAGCAACCGTCGTCTTCGCCGTGCCGGGATTCCCGACAAATTCCATGTTCAGCGAAGCGGTCAGATTCTTCCCCATTGCCTTGGCGTCCTGCTTCATCTTCGCAAAGGCGACAATGCGGCGCACTTGGGCCTTGGCCTCTTCCAGACCGATCAGCGCTTCCAGCTGCTCTAGATAGCTCTTGCCGTCGCACCGTTTTTCGAAGTTCTCCGTCTGTACACCCGGCTGTCCTTCTGCCAGGCTGATGGACAGCTCCCCAAGTTTTTCTTTGATCTCGTCAATGCCCTTTTGGCCGAGGTTGCGCACCGTGCGAAGCTCCTCCACGGTCATAGCCTTCAGCTTAGCGACGGTATCGATCCCGGCGCGCTTTAAGCAGTTATAGGACCGCACGCTGAGTTCGAGTTCGTCAATGGTCATGTCCTCAGGCTCACCGATGGGGACAAAGTCATCATCATCGTACAGTATGTCTTCGAATTCTTCGAACAGACCGTCTTCGCTCTCCGTCTCCCGCAGCTGCTCTGCCCTGTAGCGCATCGCACAGAGGAACTTTGCGCTCCCCTGCAGCATGACGCCATAGGGAAGCGTACTGATGCTGACCTGACCGCCAGGCTCACACTGCACCTCGAATACCGTCACGCCTGGAAGCGCTATGCCAATCTGTGCCCTTGCCCGAAGTGAAAGCTCTTTTTCCGTGCTAAGCATGATCGTTCCATAATGCGTGCCATCCTCTTTCGCACCAGCGGTAAAGCGGATGATGGCCCCTTCCCGAAGGAGAGCGTCCAGCGCAGTTTCCAGGAAGGTCCCCTCTCCCTTCGAAGGATCACTGATGACGAGGAGCGAATAGAGATGACGACCTGCGCCGCAGACATCAAGGATGGACGGCACGGGCCTGTCATCCACCTCGCCAAAGTCTTGAAAGATCCAAGCGAAATCCGCTTTCGTCACGGCTTTTCGGCAGTTAGAAAAAGCGTGGCACGCGAAAGCACCATTCGCTTCGTCGATCTGCCAGCCAAGAAGTCCTCCCTTTGGGAGGAGAAGTGCAGCTTCCAAAAAGCGCTGCGCCGTCTGTATCGCATTGGATAATGCGTAGTGTTCACAAGACTTTGAAGAAACCTTGATCGTAGCCATGTTTGCAAAAGAAATGCCTTGATTTGTCATACCGTAGCGTACCTCTCTTTCTAAATGGATTTGTCTGTACCATGTTGCAATCTAACCAGCCGAATGGGGCCTGCCATTTTCTTTGCTGACCTTGGTCCGCTCTTATCATCGCGGGACTTCGCCGGCCAGCCGTCCGGTCATTTGCAGATGAAGTTTTCAAGGTGCGCTCACGGCATAACAAAAAAGCCGTTGTTTTGATAAGCTTCAAGAGGACAGACTACTCCCGTAGCTATTCTCTCAACTCCTATCAAAACAACGGCTTTTGAATTAAAAGGTACAAGCAGATAACGGGAATCGAACCCGCCTCCTCAGCTTGGGAAGCTGATGTTCTACCAATGAACTATATCTGCACACAAAACGAAGTATACCACGTATTTTCCCTCTTGCCTAGTCCCAAATTTATTTTTCCTCGTCAGCGTTTCCGGCCAAATTGACCGCCACGCTGATCAGTAGGCACTGTAGCTCCGTCTTGGGCTCTGCCACCTCTAACAGGTAGGCATTCTGCGAATTATCACAGGCTTTACGGCTAACGCTTAGGGCAACCTCTCCAGCATCTCCGATCACCCAAAACTCCATCTCCTGCGCATTCCCGATCAGGGTCTTTCCCGGAACGTGGAGTGTCACTTTGATCAGGCCTGAGCCCTTCCCGTGCACCTCTCCAATCTGTTCCTCACCCTGATACAGTTCAAAGGTCCGTTTCCCATTATCCAGGGGCAGGGCCTCACCGAGTGCGAGCTTGGTATCGCGAACGCTCCCGACCTCCCTGCCAACGAGGTCATGTACGGCATAGACCGTCTTCCCCTTGCGGAGCACCTTACGGATCTGAAACTTCATTTCCTTTCGGTCATTGAACGCCCGATAGGAATCCTTTTTCTCTGCCTTTAGGTCATCCACCGTCAGGGACAAGTGCCCTGGATTTTGTTCGATGGACTGGCGGAT
>JAFPRF010000322.1 GCA_017400965.1 Lachnospiraceae bacterium | reverse complement strand
GTGCGGCGCGCCCAGCTCGATGCCAGAAGCATCTTCATCCTCGAGCTGAATGTAATAGTTGCCCTTTTCCCTCGGAAGCAGCTCGCAGGAAATGATGCGATTGTCCAGTACGATGTCCGCCTGGATCACGTCACGCATCTTGCAAACCTCCCAAATATTAAAGGGAATGTTGATGATATAACCGCTTTCGTTTCTTTCCAATTTTGATTCAAAAAAATATCTCATGTCATGCCCTCTCCAATACTAAAAATGTATAAAAAACAGTTTCTATATTTCGAGCGTAACACAAATACTTTTGCTTGAAAATATTTTTTCCACAAGTACTTCAAAAAAAACATACCGTCAAAAAAATATCAATCTTTCCTGCGTTTTATAGGCCTTCCAGCTTCCTTGCCTGGGTCGGCGTGATGCCAAAACGCTTCTTGAAAAGCTTGCTGAAATGATAGGCATCGTCATACCCTACCATGGCCGCAGCCTCCTGAACGCTCTGGGCCTCGCCCTGCTCTAAGAGCTCCTTCGCCTTCTCCAAACGGATCTTGATCAGATGCTGGATCGGCGCATCTCCCGTCTCACTCTTAAAGATCTTCGATACGTAAAAGGGCGACAGATACATGTTATCCGCAATCTGGTCGAGGGAAATCTTTTCGCTGTAATGATCCTCAAAGTAGGTCAGGATTTTCTCCACAACATACTTTTTATTCGTGGACTCAAATACGTAACCGTCCGCGGGCTTTTCAGGCTCTGCCTGCTCGCGCATCACAAGGATCAGTATCTGCATCAGATAGGACTTCAGCATGTAATATCTGCCCGCCCTTCTAGCCTCCTTCTCCGCTTCCATGGAGGAGCAGATCTTAAAGATGCGCTGTCTGAGCTCTCCCTTTGTATGGATCACGTAACCGCCGCCGGGCACAGGCACGTGGTTCGGACAAAAGCCAGGGAACTGAATATCCGTAAAGCCCACGAAGAACTCTGTGGTCGGTGTCTCCACCTGCTTTAGGAACAGCGCCTGATGGCGGATACCCGGATTAAAGATCATGAGGTCTCCCTCCGAGACGTCGATGATCTCTCCCTCAATGTGATACTTTCCTTCGCCGCTCATGACGAAGGCGAGCTCTAAGTGATTGTGGCAATGATAGATTGCCTCGTCCTCATGCCTCGTTCCCTTCCAGATGTAAAGGAACGTCGGGTTGATCTCTTCGATCACGATTTCTTTGTTTTCGTTCATGCAATTTCCTCATCTTCCGTAAACACGCTGCGTCAAAGACCCAGCACCAAGGTTGCCACGCGGAAATATACGAGCAAGGACAAAGCGTCCACGATCGTTGTAATAAATGGGCTTGCCATAACTGCCGGGTCAAAGCCCAGGCGCTTTGCGCCAACGGGTAAAAGGCACCCGATCAGCATTGCGATCAGGACTGCTGCCACCAAGGTCAGGCACACGGTCAGTGCCACCATCACGGCCACCTGATCAAAGAATAGGAGCTTTAAGAAGTTCGCGCAGGCAAGGGTAATACCGCAAAATACGGCAACGCGCACTTCCTTCCAAAGGACTCTGGGAACGTCCCTGTATTCGATCTCGCCAAGGGACAGTCCACGGATCACCGTCACGCTGGCCTGTCCGCCTGCGTTACCGCCCGTATCCATGAGCATCGGAATGTACGCCACTAACACCGCACACACGCTGAGGGCATCTTCAAAGGAGGAAATGATGGCGCCCGTAAACGTCGCGCTGACCATGAGGAGAAGAAGCCACGGAATCCTCTTTTTGTAGGTTTCCCAAACGCTCGTCTTCATGTATGGCTTATCGCTGGGCACGATAGCTGCCATCTTTTCCATATCCTCCGTCGCCTCTTCTTCCATGATATCCACGATATCATCGACGGTGATAATGCCGACCAGCCTGTTTTCGTTGTCCACGACGGGCATGGTGGTAAAGTCGTATTTCTTGAATTGTCTGGCTACTTCCTCCTGGTCCATCATCGTATTGAGGGCGATGACGTTCTCATGCATGATGTCGCCGATGATCTCGAAATCATCGGAAAGAAGGAGGTATCTAAGTGCAACCGTTCCCTTTAGATGTCTGCCCGCGTCAAGCACGTAGCAGACGTTGATCGTCTCGGAATCGACGCCGACCTTGCGGATCCGCTCGATGGACTCTGCCACCGTAAGGTTCTCTTTTAGGTCCACGTACTCCACCGTCATGATACTGCCGGCCGAATCCTCCGGATAGCGAAGCAGATGGTTGATATCTCGCCTAGTCTCAGGGCTTGCGTTTGCAAGAAGCTTTTTTACGATATTGGCAGGCATTTCCTCCATTAGGTCCGCTGCATCATCGGCCATCAGGTTATCGATGATGTTCGCGGCTTCCTTTTCTGACATGGAGGTAATGATCCTCTGCTGAATGTCCACGTCCAAATAGGAAAACACGTCCGCCGCCAGATCCTTCGGCAAGATTCGAAAGACCTTCAGCATATTCTCCTCTTCCTCGAGTTCCTCCATCCACGCTGCAATATCAGCGTCGTTCATCTCGGAAAGATGCTGTCTGAGTTTTGTATATTGCTTCGCTTCAAGGAGCTCGAGGAGCTCGTCAAATTCCCTTACCTCTTCCATTGTTCTTACCTCTTATTTCGCGTAAGGCATTACGAAGACAATCCCAGAAAATTCGTCTGCGATCGCCATGCCGCCCTCGTACGGCACAAGTGCTGCGGGAGATGCAGGCCAGGTGCGGTCTGCACTTTCTTTTAAGAGTGTTTCTACCTTACCATTTCGGATCACGCGGATCGCGGAATTTCCCGTATCCGCCACGTAGATCAGTCCATCCTCGCCAACTGCCACGCCCTTCGGGCTCTGGAAGCAGGCCGTAGCCACGTCGCCATCGCGGAAGCCATCCTTATCTCCGGCAATGACGGTCACCTGTCCGTCCTTCACAGAGCAGATCCGGTGATTTCCGGTATCTGCGACATAGAGCGTATTGTTGCTATAGCAAAGACCGCAGGGTGCGCTAAAGCCATCCGCATATACGGAAAGCACGCCCTCGGGCGTCATCTGATAGATCAGGTCTGCGCCTGCGTCGGCAATATAAAGATTGCCCGCTTCGTCCGATGCAAGGCCCGTGGGATGGGTCAAAGTTCTCTCGCTGTCCTTATAGGCTGCGGTGCGCACGAGCTCGCCGTCAAAGTAGCGGATCACGCGGTTTTTCGCATCGGATACGGCCCAGCCGTCCAAGTATCTCGCGATGCCGGAAAGGTTTTCAAAACGTGCCTCCAAAAGGCTCGCGTCATTATAACCGCCCAAAGGTTCCCCATGGCCATCCTTCGGTCCGGAATGACCGGCAAGAACGGTCACCTCTCCGTTTTTCACTTCCCAAACCACCTTATTAAAATCGTCCGTCACAAGGAGCGTTCCGTCCTTTGATACGGCAAGGCCAGCCGGCGTTCCCTGGATGCCCGCAACGCGGACAAGATCCTTTGTCGCGTCATCATTTGTCTGCACTTGCGTATATGCGCCGGGTCCCGGTGCGGGATCTCCCTGCGGTTTTTTCTTTCCAAAGGCCACGATGCAAATGATGATCACAAGGAGCACTGCCACGCCAATGGCGCCTCCGATCAGGACTTTTTTATTCTTCAGAAGATTGTTCATGACTTACTTCCGCCTTTCCTCGAATGCCTTCTAACGAGAAGATTTCAAAGCCGTCGGCTTTTCCTTTTAATTTAATGCCGGTGCCAAGGCTGGTCGCAATTGCGCGGTCCCCTAGTGCCTCGATCACCGCCTTACTTACGTAGACGCAGCCGCCAGGCGCATTGGCCTCTAAGCGCGCTGCCGTATTGACCGTATCACCGATCGCCGTAAAGTCCATGCGCATGCTCGAGCCGATGTTTCCGACAACGGCCTTACCGCAATGTACGCCGACGCCAAATGCCACCGTTCGGCCATACTTTGCCTCGAGCTCTTTGGTGAGCTCCGCCGCGCCCTTGACCATGTCAAGCGCACACTGGCAGGCATGTAATACGTAATCCTCTTGCGGCAGCGGCGCGTTCCAGATTGCCATGGTACAGTCGCCGACGAACTTATCCAGCGTACCGTGATTGTCCATGACGCACTTGGTCGTCAGCGATAAATATTGATTTAAGATTTCCACGACCTCCGTCGCGGGAAGGGCCTCGCTCATGGTGGTAAAGCCGCGGATGTCGACAAAGAGCGCCGCGATGTCGGTGACTTTTCCGCCGAGTCCGAGGGAATCCGTTCCCTCGCGGAACAGCTCATTGATAACGGACGGGTCGACGTAGCGCTTAAACATGCTCGTCACCTTGTGCTTTGCCAGGGAGGCCTGGGTATAATTGATCGCCACGAACGCAATGAACAGGATTGTCACTGCCAGTGGGATCCAAAGGGGCTCTAGGAGAATACCCTTGTTTCCAAAGATCTTACAAAGGAGCAGCCAGCTTCCCGCAAAGCCGATCCACCAAACGACCGACCAGCGCACCTTGCGGTCCCACAGGAAAATGACGGAACCAGCGCTTAGAACAAATAACAGAATCAACTGCCAGGAATGCTTCGCTTCCCTCTGATAGCGATTGTCCAAAAAGGACTGGATCACGTTGCCCTGCACGTCGATGCCATACATCGCAGAAGCATGATCGATGGAGGTCTTGTATTGGTCCTGCAGGCCCGCCGCATAGGGACCGATCAGAACGATGCAGTCCTCAAAATACGCGCCGTCCACGCGGCCAAAGTAAATGTCTGCCACGGAAATCCCGTCATAAAAGTTGCCTGGCGTGACGGTGAAGGGAATCGTAAAAAATCCGTTTTCATCCGTATCCGGCAGGCGATTCGGCGTCTGCCCCGTCGCCTCGCAGTACTTTTCGTAGATCACTCTTGCAAAGAGCTGTGTCTTCGCACCGGTATTCGGGTCCGTGATCCACAGAAGGCCATGTCGTAAAATGCCGTCCTTATCCTGCATGGCATTAATGTGTCCCTGAAGCGTTGCCTTTGAAAGCTCGGGGATCACGCGGTCCACGCCCGTGATGCCAAAGGGATTGACGTAAAAGTTGTCGCCCTCGGTCACCAAAAGGTCCGTAAAGTTCGCCGCTTCCGCCGCCACGACGTTGCCACCCTCCCTGCAGGCGGCAACGAGTGCATCATCCGACGCCTTACTCGTCGTACCCGTGTAAAGTACGTCGAGGGCGATCACGGCGGGTTTCGCATCGGGATTGGCATTTAAGTTTCGGATCACTGTCGCCATGACCTCGCGGTCCCAAGGCATGGGTCCGATCTCATCGAGGGCCTTTTGATCCATGCCAACAACGCAGATTACGCCGTCATGTGACTTCGGCATATCATACATTGCATCGGACAAGGCTCTGTCCAATCGGAAGAGCCCGCCCTTGCCTGCGATCAGCGTAAAGAGCGCCGCAATCACTAAGGCAACGATAATTTTTCTAAGGAATGAGGCGTTCCCCAACCCTCTCGTTTGCATAAGTTACCCCCTAAGGTTGTTGAGGATCGTAACCGACTGGTTCTCCATCCGTCTTGTTATTGCCGC
>JAFPRF010000321.1 GCA_017400965.1 Lachnospiraceae bacterium | reverse complement strand
TTCACAGACCATTGATGCTGGACTTATTGTGCAGGACGTAACCTTTGACGGATATGCGGATTTGGGGCTACGCACGATCGCACCAGATGGGTCAGATGCATGGATTTATTGGGAATGCTGCATGGCGGATCCGCCTTTTTATATGCCACTAGGCGTATATAAGAGTCTCATAAGCGTGAATGATCGCGATGCTACGTGTGCCGTGTTCTATACGGACGGTGCCGCGAGCGTTCATGAGACTTATGTCCCAGATTCTTGGCTAGGGCTGGCCTTGGTGAAGCGATCCCGCACGACGGTTAGCGCGACGGGAGAGCAAAGCGTGGAGGTGGAGAATACCTGTCTAGACGCGACGAATCCTGTATATGCGCAGGTTCTCATGAATCTCATGGAGAGCCGCATTCTTCCGAATTATCCCGGGAAAGGGTATCTAGAGGTCCTAGCCGATCCAGAGAAGAATTATTACTGCATCATGGACATAGACGGCGATCACAGGGAGGAGCTTCTTATCAATATCTGCAATGCGTATGGTTCCAGTGGCGATATGTTTTTGATCTATGATTGCGATGCGCAGAAAAAAGAGGCACGGCTCGAATTTCTCAGCCCCTACGTGATGCTTCGATTCATTGAGGTTTGGAAAGATTCCGGCATGGAACGCTATGTCAAGATGAGTGCGTCACACAATCACGGACGATCGGACATGGATGATTTTTGGCCTTATACCATTTATCAGTATGATGCGAAACTTGCCCAATATGAATTTGTGGGCGAGATCGACGCCTGGCAAAAAGAGCTCTATCCAGAGGGATTTCCAGCGGAAACCGACAAGGACGGCAACGGGATCGTGTATTATATGTCCACGGAATACGGAACCGTGTTGGAATGCTGGGACGATGCAGAGTATCAGAAATGGATGCAGGGAAAATGCTTTGATAGTCAGACGACAACGGGCGGCGGCATCAACCGGACGCAGTGGAAATTGATCAGGTAAAACAAAAGGGCATGCGTTTTGCATGCCCTTTTCCGCGGAGTTGGAGGGATTCGAACCCTCGCGCCAGTTGCCCGGCCTACCGCATTTCGAGTGCGGACCCTTCAACCACTTGGGTACAACTCCATGGCCTAATCTATTCTAGCGGAAAAGCGCCTTTTTTGCAAGTGTTTTATCACGCAAATTTTTCAGTTTCAAGTTGTTTCTTAGCGGGAAATAGGTTATACTAATACTTAGGCCCATGGACCCGAAAGGGGGATGTGGGCAAATTTGACAAGCACCATACGGGATCTGGGTTGGTTGCGGAATGGAGGAGAAATGAAGAGAATCGGTATGTTGACCAGTGGCGGTGATTGCCAGGCTTTGAACGCGGCGATGCGCGGCGTGGTAAAGACGCTCGTGAACAGTAAGCAGAAGGTTGAAATCTATGGTTTTCTGGATGGCTATAAAGGACTGATCTATGGCAATTATCGGACGCTCGCGGGTAGTGAATTCTCCGGCATCCTGACCAAGGGCGGTACGATCCTCGGAAGCTCCAGAACGCCGTTTAAGACCATTCAGGATCCCGATGAAAACGGCCTGGATAAGGTTGCGGCCATGATCAAGAATTACCAGAAGCTCAAGCTCGATTGCCTTGTGATCCTCGGCGGTAACGGTACGCATAAGACAGCCAATTTGCTGCGCGAGAAGGGCCTGAACGTCGTAACGCTTCCGAAGACCATCGACAATGACCTTTGGGGCACGGACATGACCTTCGGCTTCCAGAGTGCGGTAGACGTGGCGACCAGCGCCATCGACTGCATCCATACCACCGCTGCTTCCCACGGGCGCGTATTTATCGTAGAAGTTATGGGACATAAGGTTGGTTTTCTGACGCTGAACGCCGGCATTGCGGGCGGCGCTGACATCATTCTGATCCCCGAGATCCCATATGACATCAATAAAGTGATCAAGAAGATCGAAGAGCGCGAGAAGAACGGCAGCCGCTTCACCATCATTGCGGTGGCAGAGGGCGCGATCTCCAAGGCTGACGCGAAGCTCACCAAGAAGGATTACAAGAAAAAGCTGCTCATCAATCCTTATCCGTCCGTATCTTATGAGATCGCGGCGCAGATTCAGGAGAAGACGGGCCGTGAGATCCGAGTGACCGTTCCCGGCCATACGCAGAGAGGCGGAAGCCCTTGTCCTTACGACCGCGTGTTTGCAAGCCGCCTCGGCGCGGAAGCGGGCGAAATGATCTTAAACGGCGAGTACGGTTTCATGGTGGGCTATAAGAATCGTGAGATTGTCAAGGTGCCCCTTGAGGAAGTGGCCGGAAAGCTGAAGATGGTGGATCCGAATTCCACGATCGTAAAGGAAGCCAAGCTCATGGGCATTAGCTTTGGCGATTAAGTAATTAGTGAGGTAGTTGTAACATGTCATACACGGCGCTGTACCGAAAATTCCGGCCGGCTTCCTTCGCGGAGGTCAAGGGGCAGGACCATATCGTAACGACCCTGCGCAACCAATTAAAGGCGGGAAGGATCGGACATGCGTATCTCTTTACGGGGACGCGAGGAACGGGAAAAACCTCCGTGGCGAAGATCTTCGCTAAGACGGTGAACTGCGAGAACCCGACGGAGGACGGACCCTGCGGGGAGTGCCGGATCTGTAAGGCGATCGCGGCCGGAGCCAGCATGAACGTGATCGAGATCGACGCGGCTTCCAATAATGGCGTTGACAACATCCGCGAGATCGTGGATGAGGTGGCATATTCGCCTGCAGAGGGGAAGTATAAGGTTTACATCATCGACGAGGTGCACATGCTCTCCATTGGCGCGTTCAATGCGCTGCTCAAAACCTTGGAGGAGCCGCCTTCGTACGTGATCTTTATTTTGGCAACGACGGAAGTGCATAAGCTTCCGATCACGATCCTGTCGAGGTGTCAGCGGTACGATTTCCGCCGCATTTCCATCGAGACCATCGCGGATCGCATGAAGGAGCTCGTGGATCAGGAAAATGTGAAGGTGGAGGACCGTGCGCTTCGCTACATTGCGAAGGTGGCGGATGGCTCCATGCGTGATGCGCTTAGTCTTCTCGATCAGTGCATCGCCTTTCACATCGGGAACGAGCTGACCTACGACATGGCGCTGGACGTGCTGGGCGCCGTGGATACGGGCGTGTTTAGTGAACTGCTGCGGCATGTTCTTGACAGGGACGTACTGGCGTGCATAAAGCTTCTCGAGGACGTGGTGATGCAGGGGCGCGAGCTGACGCAGTTCGTGACGGACTTTACCTGGTATCTGCGTAATCTGATGCTGGTGCAGTCCTCGGATCATTTGGAGGACGTGATCGACGTCTCCTCGGAGCATTTGGCGAGGCTGAAGGAAGAGGCGGCGATCGTGAGCTTCGACCAGATCGTGCGATACATCCGCATCTTTTCGAATCTGGCGGGGCAGATCAAATATGCTTCACAGAAGCGCATCCTAGTCGAGATCGCGCTGATCAAGCTCTGCAAGCCGGAGATGGAGATAAGCGAAGATGCCATGCTCGACCGCATTCGTCAGGTGGAAGACGACATCAAAGAGGCAAAGCAGGGCGGCTACGTAAAGGTTGTGGAAGCCGGTGGCACGGCAACTGCTCAAGCGGCGATCCCAGCGGCAGAAAAGCCGAAGCTTGAAAAGGCGGTGCCGGAGGAAATCCGAGAGGTGGTCCGCAACTGGATGGGCATTGTCGGCAATGCGCAAAATCCCATGAAGACCTACCTTAAGGGCGCGAAGCTGAGCCTTGGCGCGGGGAATGAGCTGGTGGTAGCCCTGGCGGACGGTCTGCCCTATGATTATTTTAAGAATGACGAAGGAAACGTGGAGGCGTGTGAGCGCCTGATCGCAGATTTTTGCGGCAAGGAAGTGAAGGTTTCCCTAAGCTCCTTCGCAGATGCAAATGATTTTGATAACCATTTCGTGGACCTTAGTAAAGTGATCCAGATGGAGATAGAAGAGGAGGAATAAAAATGGCAAAACATGGTGGATATCCCGGAGGCATGATGCCCGGAAACATGAAC
>JAFPRF010000320.1 GCA_017400965.1 Lachnospiraceae bacterium | reverse complement strand
TACATAAGCCCCTTTATTGGGTATTATCTGAATGAGACCTTCCAATTCCAACTGTCGAAAAGCTTCTCTTACAGGCGTTCTAGATACACCCAGCTCCTCGCCGATGGCAACTTCCTTGAGTTCTTCATTCTCCTCGTACTTACCGCTAAGGATGTCCTCGCGTAATTTACTAAACACTCTACCTCTAAGAGAGTATTTATCCGTTACCTCTTTCTTTACGTCATAGCTCATAATTAAACTCCCAGCTTATAGCCCTTTTCAAGACAAACCTTGTTTACTTGAGCAACAATTTCACTATCCGTCATTACGGTAACGCGGCCGTCAGCATATTCCTGGTCGACCCATGCCTTGAGATCCTTGACGAGATCATCCGTCTTCTGCACCTGCTTGTCGCCCTTGAGCTTATAGTACGTATTCAGCCAGTGCGCGATGCCTGCAAGACCGGACGTATTCGAAATGGCGCAAAGAACAGGTCTGTTCAGGAACTTCTCGGTATCGAAGATATTGTAGATTTCCTCGTTCTTGAGAAGGCCGTCTGCATGAATGCCTGCACGCGTCACGTTAAAGTTCTTACCAACGAAAGGCGTTCTCTCAGGGATGTGATAACCGATCTCCTTCTCGTAGTACTCAGCCAGCTCCGTGATCACCGTCGTATCCATGCCGTTCAAATCGCCGCGCAGCTGCGCATACTCAAATACCATGGCCTCCAGAGGCGTATTACCGGTTCTCTCACCGATGCCGAACAGCGACGTATTGACGCTAGAGCATCCATACAGCCAAGCCGTCGTGGAGTTTACGACTGCCTTATAGAAATCATTGTGACCATGCCATTCGATCAGCTCGCTAGGTACGCCTGCATGCACGTGAATGGCATAAATAATCCCCTGCACGCTTCTGGGAATAACAGCGCCAGGGAAATTCACGCCATACCCCATTGTATCGCAAGCTCTCACTTTGATTGGAATTTTATACTCGTTCATAAGCTTCATCAGCTCCAAGCAGAACGGAACAACGTAACCGTAAATATCAGCTCTCGTGATGTCCTCCAGATGACATCTAACGCTGATGCCCTCCTCCAAGCAATCACGAACGACGCTCAGATAGTGATCCATCGCCTGACGACGGTTCATCTTCAGCTTCAGGAAGATGTGGTAGTCGGAGCAGCTAACTAAGATACCCGTCTCCGGCATGCCGATCTCTTTTACAAGCTTGAAATCCTCCTTGCTCGCGCGGATCCAGCTGGTCACCTCAGGGAACTTATAGCCCCTCTCCATACATTTGTAAACGGCGTCGCGGTCCTTCTTGCTGTATAGGAAGAATTCGCTTGCGCGGATCATGCCGTTGGGGCCGCCGAGCTTATGCAGATAATCGTAGATCGTTACGATCTGCTCCGTTGTGTAAGGTGCCCTGGACTGCTGACCATCGCGGAAGGTGGTATCCGTAATAAAGATATCCTTCGGCATGTCATGGGGCACGATCCTATCGTTAAAGGGGATCTTCGGAACCTCGGAATACGGGAACATGTTACGGAAAACGTTGGGCTTCTCCACGTCATCCAAGCCGTAAATGTGCTCCTCAATCTGCAACAGATTGTTCTTCTGGTTCATCGATACCGGTCTATTGGCAAACATGCTTTCGTCTTCGCCTAAATATGTCATTTCGTACAAGACCTGCCTTTCCACTTCAAATGTGTTTACTTGTATGATTGTATACAATCATGCAACGCATGTCAAGCATGAAATCAAAAAATTAATTACCTAAAATAACTTGCGTTCTCGCCTGATGGTCCAATGGATCGCGGTCCTCATAGTCAAAACGGATCCAAACGGGAGGCTTCTCCCTCTCGGGGAGCCTTAAAAGACCCGTCTCCGACTTTTCCGGAAAACGGTAATGGAAAGGCTCAAGATGTGCCATCTTCCCTTTTTCGCAATACTTTCTGGTCATTTCCTTGTATGCGGAAGGGTCTGGCGCCCAAGAAGGACGCGTCTTGCAATTCTCCCTGGCATAGAGATCATAGATGAGGGACTCTTGGTACAGGGAGAGATCAATGTCCCCACGTTCCTTCAGATACTCTAGCAGAATTTCGCATCGGCGAAGCCTTGCATGCTGCATGCCAGCGTACCCCTTCTTTTCATAGAAGTTCCCAAGCGACAGAAAAAGATCGAAGGCACTTCCGCCCTGGGCATACAAAAGCTTCATGGTCACCTCAAACTGCCCGCTATTGTAATAGACCTCCAGCATCTCCTCCACACGCTTGATCTTTATGATCTCCTCATAGGAAAGCCAGTTTGTCCGAAGCACCTCATAGGGCGGTTCGTCATGCCAAAGAATCCCGTACTCCCCCGCGTGTTCGTACATGTAGGAGCCCTTTAGGACCTTTAGGAACCCGAGTTGGAGCTGATTGGGCCAAAGGGCGTAAATCTCGTCAAAAGAGCGTCTGAAGCTTTCATAATCCTCGAAGGGGAGCCCCGCGATCAGGTCGAGATGCTGGTGAATGTTGCCGAAGCTTCGGATCTTCGAGACCACATCCTTGACGCGCTCCAATTTCATTGTCCGGTGGATTTCGGCGATGGTATTGGGATTCGTCGTCTGGACGCCAATCTCTAGTTGAATGAGCCCGGGACGCATCGCTTGGATCAGTTCCAGTTCCTCTTCTTTTAGAAGGTCGGCTGAAATCTCAAAATGGAAATTCGTGATCCCATTATCATGGTCACGGATATATTCCCAGATTGCCATGGCATGCTCGTGATCGCAGTTGAACGTCCTGTCAACAAACTTTACCTGCGGGACCTTCTTGTCTAGGAAAAACTGTAATTCGTTTTCCACCAACGAAATCTTTCGGAATCGCAGTTTTTTATCGATGGACGAGAGACAATAACTGCAGGAAAACGGACACCCGCGGCTACTCTCGTAGTAAATGATCCGATTTTCATATTCTTCCAAGTCATGATAGCAAAAGGGCACGTCGCTCAGGTTCTTCGGGGCGCGAGGCTTTGTAAAGCGGATCTTTTCCCCGTCTCGCCAGGAAAGCCCGTCGATGTCGGAAAGTTCTCCCATCCCCTGATAATACTGTACAAGCTCCCGAAAGGTGTCCTCTCCCTCTCCGATCATCACTCCGTTGATCCACGGGTGATCCTTTAAGAAGCTTTCCGTCTCATAGGAAACCTCCGGCCCGCCAAGCCAGATCGGCACGTTGGGGCAGATCTTATGAAACTCTGCAGTGATGGAGACAACATACTCCAGATTCCATAAATAGCAGGAAAGGCACAGTATGTCCGGGCTTTTTAAAAATATGTCCCGTAAGATCTCGTCCTTTTGTTGATTAATGGTATATTCCGCTATGGTAACCACCTGCTCGTACACGCCAGCGCTAGCCTTTAAGCTGTGCACCGCCAGATTGGAATGTATGTACTTTGCGTTGATCGCCACGAGAAGGACTGTTTTCTCCATCCGCTCCTCCTTTGAAAAACGGGGATGCACGAATGCATCCCCGCAGGTTTCCTTACTACTATTTTGCAACAATGTTTACCAGTCTTCCCGGTACGTAAATCTCTTTCACGATGTTGCCGGTCAGCTTATCGCCAAGGGCTTCCTTCGCCTTAGCAATGGCATCTGCCTGTGCCTCGTCCTTCGCGATCATGATCGTAGTCTTTACCTTACCGTTGATCTGTACTGCGATCTCCACGGTGGATTCCACGGTCTTCGCCTCGTCATAGTTAGGCCAGGTCTGCTGATATACGCGGCCTTCGAAGCCAACTGCCTGCCAAAGCTCCTCGGTAATGTGAGGCGCTACGGGATTTAAGAGGATCAGGAAGGTCTTGTACTCTGCCTTGGTGATCGAATTCTTCTTATAGAATTCATTGATCAGACCCATCATTGCCGCGATGGCGGTATTGTACTTCAGGGTCTCGAAATCAAGGGATACCTTCTTGATCACCTGATGCATCTTCGTCTCGAGATCAGCGCTGTAAGCGTCGCCGTCTACAAGGATGTCCTGCAGCTTCCAAACTCTCTCAAGGAATCGCCGGCACCCCTTTACGCCGTCCTCGCTCCATGCTGCGGAAAGGTCAAAGGCACCGATGAACATCTCGTAGGTACGCAGCGTATCTGCGCCGTAATCCTGAACGATGTCGTCGGGATTTACCACGTTGCCGCGGGACTTGGACATCTTCTCACCGTTGGAACCAAGGATCATGCCGTGGCTCGTTCTCTTCTGGTAAGGTTCGGGAGTCGGTACCACGCCCTGATCATAGAGGAATCTATGCCAGAAACGGGAGTACAGAAGGTGCAGGGTCGTATGCTCCATGCCGCCGTTGTACCAGTCAACGGGAAGCCAATACTTCAGCGCTTCTTTGCTGGCAAGGGCGTCCTTATTGGTCGGATCAGTATATCTCAGGAAATACCAGGAAGAACCAGCCCACTGAGGCATGGTGTCCGTCTCTCTCTTTGCGGGGCCGCCGCAGCAAGGACAGGTGGTATTTACCCAATCGGTCATGGCTGCCAGAGGGGATTCACCGTTATCGGTGGGCATGTAGCTCTCCACCTCAGGAAGCTCTAAGGGGAGTTCAGACTCATCCAGCGGAACAAAACCGCACTTCTCACACTTCACGATGGGGATGGGCTCACCCCAATATCTCTGACGGGAGAACACCCAGTCACGAAGCTTGAAGTTCGTCTTGCTCGTGCCGATGCCCTTCTCCTCTAAGAACTCAATGATCTTCTTCTTTGCGTCCGCAACGGAAAGGCCGTTGAGGAATTCGGAATTTACTAAGATACCCGTCTGTACGTCGGTGAATACCTGCTCCTGCACGGGAACGGGGCTGCCAGCTACGACCTCAATGATGGGCAGACCAAACTTCTTCGCAAAGTCCCAGTCACGCTCGTCATGCGCAGGCACAGCCATGATGGCACCGGTACCATAGCTCATCAGTACGTAATCGGAGATCCAGATGGGAATCTCCTTGCCGTTTACGGGATTGATGGCGGAAAGGCCATCGATCTGTACGCCGGTCTTATCCTTTGCAAGCTCAGTACGCTCGAAATCAGACTTTCTCGCTGCCATCTCACGATATGCGATCACGTCCGCGTAGTTCTTAATTTCTGCCTGATACTTATCGATCAGAGGATGCTCAGGAGAGATTACCATGTAGGTTGCGCCAAACAGGGTGTCAGGACGGGTCGTGTAAACACGGAGCTTGTCCTCCTTACCTGCAAGCTGGAAGTCAACCTCAGCACCGGTGGACTTACCGATCCAGTTCTTCTGAGAAACCTTTACCTTTTCAATATAGTCAACACCATCAAGACCCTCAAGCAGCTTATCTGCGTACTCGGTGATCTTCAGCATCCACTGGCTCTTTACCTTACGAACAACCTCGCTGCCGCAACGCTCGCACACGCCGTTAACAACCTCTTCGTTTGCAAGACCAACCTTACAAGAGGTACACCAGTTGATGGGCATCTCGGTCTTATAAGCCAGACCAGCCTTGAATAGCTTCAGGAAGATCCACTGCGTCCACTTATAATACTCGGGATCCGTCGTATTGATCTCGCGATCCCAGTCGAAGGAATAGCCCAGGGAATGGAGCTGATCCTTGAAACGAGCCACGTTGTTCTTCGTTACGATCCTAGGATGAATGTGATTCTTGATCGCATAGTTCTCGGTGGGCAGACCAAATGCGTCCCAACCCATGGGATACAGTACGTTGTAGCCCTGCATTCTTCTCTTTCTGGCCACGATGTCCAGAGCCGTATAAGGTCTGGGGTGACCAACGTGAAGTCCCTGTCCCGAAGGATAAGGGAACTCAACTAACGCATAAAACTTCGGCTTGGAATAATCGGTGGAGGTGGCAAATGCCTTCTCCTGATCCCAGATTCCCTGCCATTTTGATTCAACTTCATGATGATTATAAGGAATCGCCATTTCTTCCGTCCTCCTGGAAAAATCTCTGTTAAGTGATTATTCTACTCGTTTTTTGGGATAATGTCAAGAAAAGGAAAAGGAGCCCTGCCAATCGGCAAGGCTCCCTGAAATTCTTTGATTGGATTATTCTTCCACGTTGTTCTCTGCAACCTTTGCTGCTCTCGCTGCAACTTCCTTCTCCTGCACGTCGCTGGGTGCCTGCTCATAACGAGCAAATACGTAGGAGTACTCGCCGCGGCCGCCGGTCATGGAACGAAGGTCGGTGCAATAGCCAAACAGTGCGCTCATGGGCACGTCAGCTTCGATCTGCTGCTTGCCACCCGCCATGGGATTCATGCCAAGCACGCGGCCTCTTCTCTTATTGAGATCTCCCATAACGTCGCCGGTGTAGCTATCGGGAACGACTACCTTTAAGGATACGATGGGCTCAAGCAGAACGGGCTGTGCTTCCATGAAGCCCTTCTTGAAGGCCTGGATCGTTGCAACCTTGAAGGCCATTTCCGAGGAGTCTACGGGATGGTAGGAACCATCGTACAGAACTGCCTTCACGCCGACAACCGGGTACGCTGCCAAAGGTCCTCTGAGTACGGAATCCTGCAGGCCCTTTTCTACTGCAGGGAAGTAGTTCTTGGGAACGGCGCCGCCCACAACCTCGGTCTCGAACTCGTAAGGCTTCTCGAGGTCGCCGGAGGGGCTAAAGCGCATCTTTACGTGACCATACTGGCCATGTCCGCCGGACTGCTTCTTATACTTATATTCCACGTCGGAATTCTTCTTGATGGTCTCGCGGTATGCAACCTTCGGCTGGGTCAGGTCTACTTCTACCTTGTACTCATTCAGCAGTCTGCTAACGATGATCTCAAGGTGCTGATCACCCATACCGTAAAGGAGCAGCTGGCTGTTCTCGGAATCGTTGACGGTCTTCATCGTCAGATCCTCGTGGCCGATCTTCTGCAATGCCTGGGAGATTTTATCAACGTCAGCCTTGTTCTTAGGCTTATAGCGCATGTACGTATAAGGCGTGGAGATCTCGAACTTACCAAACTTGATGGTGGTTGCTTTCGTGGAAAGGCTGTTGCCGGTACGCGCTGCGGTCAGCTTAGCGAGAGCACCGATGTCACCTGCGTGAAGCTCAGGAACCTCGATGGGCTTATTGCCCTGCAGAACGTACAGCTTACCGATCTTCTCTTCAATATCCTTATCTACGTTGTACATCAGATCGTCGGTCTTCAGTACACCGGAGTTTACCTTGATCAGGGAGTACTTACCAATGAACGGATCCACGATGGTCTTCCAAATGTAAGCGGATTTCGCCTTAGAGAAATCGTAGTCTGCATGATAGATCTCACCGGTCTTATTATTGATACCTGCAACCTCTCTGTTCTCAGGGCTCGGGAAGTACTTGATGATGTCGTCAAGTAGCGTGTAAACGCCCTGGCACAGGATGGAGGAACCCATGGTCATGGGAACGATCGCACAATCACATACGTTGATTCTCAGTGCGGAACGGATCTCGGCCTCGGTGAATTCCTCACCGCCGAAGTAACGCTCCATCATTTCCTCGGAGGTCTCTGCTACGGATTCCATTAAGGTATCACGGCAGATCTGCAGGTTTGCCTTACTGTATTCGGGAACGTCACAAGGAACAACTTCCTTACCATTCCAGCGATTACCGGTCTCAGTGATCACGTTTACGTAGCCGACGAACTTCTCGTTCTCACGGATGGGCAGATGGAAGGGAGCCATCTTCTTTCCAAAGAGTCCGGTCATGTCTTCCACAACCTGACGGAAGGAAGCATTGTCCACGTCCATGTTGGAAACGTAAATGATTCTGGGCAGCTTATACTTTTCGCAAAGCTCCCAAGCCTTCAGGGTACCAACCTCGATGCCGGCCTTACCGTTGACAACGATGACTGCGGCACCTGCTGCGCTGACTGCCTCTTCAACTTCACCCACAAAATCGAAATAACCGGGGGTATCCAAAACGTTGATCTTAACGCCTTCCCATTCGATAGGGATCACGGAAGTGCTAATGGAAAATTGGCGCTTCTGCTCTTCCTTGCCATAGTCGCTGATGGTATTGCCGTCAGTTACCTTACCCATTCTGGAGGTAATTCCGGAAATATAAGCAAAAGCCTCTGCCAAAGAGGTCTTTCCTGCTCCGCCATGTCCAAGCAGCACTACGTTACGAATCTTGTCTGATGTGTAAACATTCATATGTCTTTCCTCCAATAGCCGTATTTTTGGGAAACCCCATAAAGCTATTTTACTAAATATTCAGTCAAATTACAAGGAAAATTCGCTATTTCTACTAATTTTTTCTTCGTTTGCTGTGAATTATTTTCTGAAATGTCTAAATTTCATACAAAACAAGCCACCTAAGCGTTACTTTTAGATTGATTCTTACACATTTCGGTGTTATAGTAACTAACATAGCATTCGGAGGATGGAAGTTATGAAGACCTTTGGTTTTATTGGTTTGGGATTGATCGGCGGCTCCATTGCGAGAGCCATTCGCGAAAATATCAGTGACGCAAGGATTTTGGCATATGACGTGAACGCAGAGTCTCTGCGCCTTGCAAAGGAAAGTGGCGTTGCCGATGCAGTGACGGAAAGCATTGACGAGAGCTTTTCTTCCTGTGACATGATCTTTTTGTGCGCCCCCGTGCAAAAGAATGACTCCAATCTCCTCCTGCTAAAGCCCCATCTTTCGAAGGAATGTCTGCTAACTGACGTAGGAAGCGTCAAGACGGACATTCATGAGAATATCAAGGCCCAGGGCCTTGAGGCGCAGTTCATCGGCGGGCATCCCATGGCCGGCAGCGAACGCGTCGGTTTTATCAATTCTAAATCGGTTTTACTGCAGAATGCGTACTACATCCTGACTCCTACGGAATCCGTTCCTAAGGAGTGGCTCGAAGAATACAAGGAACTGGTCACGCTCCTCGGCGCAATTCCTTTGGTCCTGAGCTGTGCACAGCATGATTACGTGACCGCGGCAGTCAGCCATCTGCCTCACGTGATCTCGGCATCTTTGGTCAATCTCGTGCGCGACAGCGACAATGCGGATGGTCTTATGAAAATGATCGCAGCTGGCGGCTTTAAGGACATCACGAGGATCTCCTCCTCTTCCGCCGCCATGTGGCAGCAGATCTGCCTGACCAATACCTCAAATATCGAAACGCTACTGGACAATTACATCGCGTCACTTCAGAAATTCCGCGGCTTCCTCGAGGAAAGGGATCCGGAGAAGCTCTACAAAACCTTCGATGACGCCAGAATCTACCGCGATTCCTTTATCAGCGCTTCCAGCGGCCCCATCAAGAAGAGCTTTGTTCTCACCGTGGACATCGCGGATGAACCTGGCGCCATCGCAGCCATCGCAACGATCCTTGCTCTCAGCCAGGTCAGCATCAAAAACATCGGCATCACGCATAACCGCGAGTACGAAGGTGGTATCCTCCGCATCGAGTTCTACGATAAGGACAGTACGGATAAGGCCGATGCGATCCTCAAGGGCAAAGGCTATACCATTTATACCAGAGATTGATATTTAAAACGAAGACACCGATCCGCGAATCTGCAGATCGGTGTCTTTTTTTATCAAAAATGTACGATTGTCATTAAGTCATTTAAGAATGCGTCATAGCAGATGACGTCCGTTGCATACCGCGGATCGCAGCAGGCATCGTAATTGAACTGGATGTTAAATGCATCTCTCTCATCCTTATATCGGATTCGAATGGCATCCGTCTTTGAGATGTCCTCCGTATAGGCCTTCGCCTCTGAGTCATTTCCCATGATCTTCTTAAGCTGTCCGCCGCGCAGGATCCACTTGCCTCCCGCCGCGATCTCCGCTTCAGAAAGTCCCAGTCTTAGCAAAAGCTCTGGCTTCTCGGCATTCCCCTCCACGCTGATCACCATGGTCAAATCCTGCCCATCCAAAAGAAGTTCCAACTGCTCTGCCGGGTCCTCCGTCTCGCTGAGGGCCTGCTTTAGTTTGGCATGTTCAAACCATTCTAAGTCCTGGTCCCAATAGGTATAGGCCGCATCTCCTCTGTGGTCAGCCAGCGTAAACTTTTCGGTGAGGTATTCTTCCAAATACAAGGTCACCTTTTCCGCGCCGTTCGCGTTACAGTGCTTGTCGTCCATGAAATCCTTTTGCAGATCAAGCCCTAAGTCTTCCTGCACCTGATTCACGTCTAAGAAATCATAGCCCAGCGCCGTCAAATAGTTCCTCGCCGCGTTGACTTGCATCTGTTCCTCCTGCGTGATCCGAAACGGTACTACAAAAAAGGAAAGTTCAAATCCATGCTCCTCATGCATCGCGATCAGCCGATCCAACCACTCTTTGTTCTCCGCCCTCAGCTCATCCGCAGCCGTTTCGCGACATGCCCCAGCGTCTTGATTCTCGCTCTCATGCCAGGAGAACAAGGCGCCTCTTCCGTAAATGCTCGGCTCGTACTGGATAAAATCATACTTTCCAAGCTCCCAAAAGCGGGTGTGAACGATGGGCCAGCGCAGCAGATAATCCAACTGCTTTTCCGGCTCCACGTATTCCTGCACGAGCTCCACGGAATTCTTCGAGGGTTTCATGGACAGCATATTGCGATACACGTTTCCCTCAATCTCGTTTCTATCAAATAAAAGGCCATAAACATCCACCATGACCACCTTGGGCTGTTGCGTTTTCAAGGTCTCGATGAGCATGTGCACCGTGGATGCGCGGTCCTGTCCTGATACGGACATGTCAAAGGCTGCGATACCCTTGTCTCTCCATAGGTACGCCGGATACACGCCGCAGTAGCAATGGCTGCTCCCCATGAAAACCACGTCGATGGTATTCTCGGGAGTATGATAAAGCTGCGAGGTTGAGGAGAGATAATCTCCCGTGGTATCCTTCCAGGAAAGGACGTTGTAAACGCGACTAGCCACC
>JAFPRF010000319.1 GCA_017400965.1 Lachnospiraceae bacterium | reverse complement strand
TTTCCATCTTTGTTATCCCTTAAAGCAATAACCTTTTCCCCAAACAGTTTCGATCATGTTCTCGAGGCCCACGTAGCCTTCCATCTTCTTACGAAGGCGGCTGGCGTTCATCATGATGTTGCGCCTGTCGGCATCGATGTAACCGCCGAGAAGCTCCGCGCCGATCTGCTCGAAGGTCATGACCTCGCGGTTATGCTTTGCAAGGCACACAAGAAGCTCGTATTCCTTATTGGACAAGAGGATCTCGTCCTCGCGGCAGAACACTCTGTGGTTTAAGAGCTCGATCCGAAGGGGCGGGAATTCCAGAATGCCGGTCTGTCCGGTCACTCCGCGGTAACGGCTGATGTGGATCTGGATGCGAAGCGAGAGCTCCTCTAGGCTGCAGGGTTTTAGAATGTAATCCACTGCGCCCGTCACTAATCCGCGGATGCGGTCTGCCTCGTCCGATCTGCCCGTTAAGAACAGCACGGGAACCTGCGTGATCTCACGGATCTTTTGAATGGCTTCAAAGCCGTCCATGCCGGGCATCATGACGTCAAGTACGATGCAGTGCGGCATAAAACCAGGAATCTTCGTAAGCGCCTCCTTCGCAGAGGCCGCCGTCTCCACCTGATAGTCCTTACCCTTTAAGAATTCACTGTTGACGTGGAGCACTTCCAAGTCATCATCCACCAACAATATGCGATCCATATTCGTATCCCCCATTTAGATTTGCGCTTCGTCTTCTTCCAAAATGTTTTTGCTCCGAAGCTGGGCCAAAAACTCTTCCACGTCCTCCGCGATCAGCTGCTCTTCCTCCGCCGTCGCCTCGTATTCCGCGCAGAGCTTTTCCTGCAGTTCCTTTCTCGTAAGGCCAGCCATCAGGCCCTCCCACAGAAAGGCTCCGGTCTCATTTAGTGCAAACAAAATGGATCCCTCGTTGTCGGAGCGCGTCACCACCGCGAGCTCTCCCATTTTCTTCAGTTTCCATTCGTTTTTGATCTTCATGCAAATCACCCCATACATTCATAGTTTGATCATCGTTTTTTCTGGAACAGGCGCATCTCTTCGACAACGCTCGCTCTCTCACCCGCGCTCTTTAGGATGCTGCGCAGGCTTCCTCTGCCTAGCCTTCGATTGTTCCTGATAAAGGTCACAAAGGTCTTGCACCAGAGGTACGGCCACTTCCACTTATGCTTACTTTCCTGCGCGTAGTTCATGCGCATCTGGTAATGGAATTCCTTGATATAGCTGAACAGGCCGCGCTTTCTGAGGGCCACCATGCGGTTCTTATCGGACTTACCGAATTCCTCCGCGGAGATGATCTCCATGAGGAATTGCTCCGCGTAGCCCTTACTGAACTCCGCTTCCAGATGTTCTCCGTAAATATGCACTTCATTCAGGCCAAGGAATTTTTCGCAAAGAAGCGTGATCGCTTTTGCGAAGCCGTCCACGCCACAATCCTCCGCAAGGAAGCAAAAACGCTTGATCTTTTCAGGGTCATTCACCTTGTTCCAAAAGACCACCCAGTCCGCAAGGAGCTTTAGGCCAAAGCCCGCGCGCAGGAAATGCTGCAGCATGTGCAATAAGAGTTCCAGCGCCTGCAGCGGCTCCGAGGTTGTCCAAAGATCCACGCCCATGGACTGCGTCTTTCGTCTCTCGCGCAGATAATACGGCAGGTAGGCGTTCATGCGCTGGTTCGTCCGCTCATTGTCAAAGGGTTCCGCCAGCATCGCATGCAGCTCGATGTCAATGCCTTCCGTGCCTTGGTAAACCAAATGGTGGTTGGCGTGCTGCTCCTCCGTCTTTACGTAGTGCAGCTTTTCCAGCTCCTTCCCGGCGGCATAGACGTCATCCATGTCGTCGAACAGAAGGTCCACGTCACCCGACTTTCGGTACTCGGGTACGGGATAATAGGCTGCAACGCCGCTTCCTTTCAGGACCACCACGGGGATGCGCGCATCCTCGCAGGTCTGCTGGATCTCCTTTGTCAAGAACAGCAGGCGGTAGCTTTGCTTGACCGTGCGCTCCGTTGCGTTCTCCACCTTCTTCCAGGATTTCTCCGGGATCTGCTCCTGCAGGGGAACCAGTACGTCATACAGCATCGGCAGTACGCGGTGGCTTTCCGCTAGGTCGATCGCCTGCTCGAGAAGGGTTCGGTCGATCTTGATGCTGTCAACCTCTTCTCCGGTGAAGGCCTGCTTCATGAGGTCACAAAGAAGGCTGACCTGCGGGCTGACACCCGTCTTCTTGAAGGCGCGGTTACGCTTTCTCTGCTGACTCTTATTATGAATGTTCGTGATCATTACGTCAACCTGCAAGCCGCGAAGCAGCGCAAGTCCGAGCGTAAAGAGGAAATACCCGTGCATGGCGAACAGAATGGACGCCAAACGCATGCTGACCTTCCAGGGTACGCAGGAAATGTCACGCACGTACATGCCTTTCGCGAGTTCGCCGATCGTCCTTTTCACAAAGGGGTCCTTCGCGTACTTTCGGATCGCCTTGTGCGCCTTGAAAAGGCCGCGGCCCGAGATGAGCTCCTGCTTTACGATGAAGAATGCACCGACAAAAATGTGAAAGGCGGTGATGTCGCGGCAGCTGTCCTCGAGACCGCGCTTTTGCAGCTCGTCATGAAAGTCCGTCGCGATGGAAATCCACACAGGGATCATGTCTTCCTTGTAGCGGTAGGTCACGGATTCCGGATTCTCACGGTACAGGTAGACGCTGTTTTCGATAAAGGCATATTTCGGATGGTAGACGTAGCACAGCATGTTGTGCGGCTTATCCTGCGTAAAGCGGTAGCGGCAACACCGAATGTCATTGTCCACCAAGAAGGACTTCTTATAGAGCTTGCCCCAGTCATAGGCCAGGTGGCCGAAACGATAAAAGCCCTCGAATCTAAAGTCCGCGGTCTGCGTGTATTCGCCGTCCCGCAGGTGATGCTCGTTGACACCCTGGATCTCATTCCCGTAAAAGCGGCGGAAATTACCCATGGTGATGTCGGCATCGGTCTCCACTGCCTTATTCACGAGGTTTCGAATGGCTTCCTTCCCGTCCAGCATGTCATCGGAGTCCAGGAAGAATACGTAATCGCCCTTCGAAGCGTCGAAGCCCGTGTTTCGCGCGGCGCCAAGGCCCTGGTTCTCCTGATGGATCACGCGGACGCGCTCGTATCGCTCCGCATAGCCATCAAGGATCTCGGGACAGCGGTCAGGGGAACCGTCGTCGACAAGGATGATCTCCAGGTCAGGGTAGGTTTGCGTCAAAACGCTCTTGATCGCCTGATCGACGTAAATTTCAGTTTTGTAAGTCGGTATAATGACCGAAACGAGTTTCTTATTCATGTTCTATTTCCTTCCACTCTCCCTGTATGCGTGAAATAGCGCAAGGAGTTGTCGGAATGTTTTACTCTGAAAGAATAATAGGAAATTCAGTACGGCAGGGATTAGGACGCAAACGCACCCGGCAAGTAAAAAACCGAGGATGCCGCGATGGGCAAACCACTTGTCGACCACTACCATCGATACAAAGCTCTCCGCTGCCGCGAGGATCACGTACATGCCAATCGTCAGCAAATACGGGGTGGCGGAGCGGTTTAGGCGCTCCTTGCAAAAGCCGATCGCCTTTCCGATGATGAGGATCAGGTATGCGATGGACGTACCCAGTAAAACGCCCGTGATCCCAAGGGGCGTCACCAATACCAGCGATACGATGAGGTTCGCCGCCGTTGCCGTCACGGCAACCTTTTTCTCCAACTCGAACAATCCAGCGGCACCGACAAACACGTGCATCGGCAGCGCCAGAAGGTACAGCATCATGTTGGCCGCGCAAAGAAATACCGTGTCCCAGGAAAGCAAAAAGGTCCGACCGAGCCAGATGTCGCCGACAAAATAGGACGCCACTGCCGTCACGCCGCTAAAGACGATGGCCGCGAGATAAAATGTGATGAAGGTGAAGGAATTCAGGTAAGTCTGCTCCTTCTCCTCATCATGCACAACCAGGAGATTCCCTACGGTGGGCTGCAGCGAAAACGCAAGGCCCTGCAGGATGTTGATCAGCGACTGCGTGATCAAACAATAATTGGAATACAGCCCGGTGATATAAAGGCCGATAAAGCTCGACATGATCAGGTTGTCCGTGCTGACAAGGAACTTTTGCGCCACCCTCGTCACGAACAGGTTCTTTACGTCGGCGAACACGTCTTTCTTCATGCGATGGTCGCAGATGGCTTTGCGGTACTTTTTGAGGTAGGGATACGCATGATCCACATAGAGCAGCATGCAGAAATTGACAAAAACTTCGAATAACACGCCAAGGCCCAGCGCCAGCGCGTAATTCCCCGTTGCAAGGACGATCACGATCACGGCGCCGTACTGGAAAATGCTGACCGCCATGGTCGCAAGGCTCACGACGTAATCCCTTTGATCCGCAAGGATCATGGCGCGCTTATAGGACAGTAAATAGCCGAACACGGTACGGGCCAGCCACAGTCCGTAGATCAGCCGCACGTAGCTTAGCGCAAAATGATTCCCCTTCAGGAACAGGTGCACGAAGGGCATGAACAAAAGGCCGATCACGGCGATCGTCAGCGCGATCACGGAGTAGGCCTTGCGATACAGGTTCATCAGCGCCGCGATCCGCTCCTCGTTCTCCTCCGCCAGTGCACGGTAAAGCTGAAAGATGACGGCCGTGGAAAGTCCCAACTCCGTCACGGAAAAGATGGCGATCACGTTCGAGATCACGCCGTTTAAGCCGACAAGCTCCGTCCCCAGCTTGACGTTGATCACCCTCTGGCTAAAAAAGCCGAAGGCAATGATCAGTAGCTGGGAAAAGATGCTAAGAAAGCTATTCTTTCCGATGTTTTTCGCTCTTCTGCCACTCATGATCTCAAAAGCTCTCCGATGGATTCCTTCCACTGCGCGGTAATGCTCGCCAGCGAAAACTTCTCTAAATCTTCTCCGGCGCTTCTCGCCATCTGGGACTGCAGCTCTTCGTCCGCCATGAGCATGAAGAGCTTCGTCGCCATGTCCTCGCAGTCAAAAGGCTTGATCAAGAAGCCGTTTTTCCCCTCGTCAATGATGTCCGCCGGTCCCGTCGGCACGTCAAAGCTCACGCACGGCACATTGCACGCTCTCGCCTCCAAAAGGCACATGGGAAGGCCTTCCGCGCGGGAAGTCAGTACAAAAACTTTGGACTTTCGAAGTATGTCCTCCACCTTGGGAACGTATCCCATGAGGACGAACTGCTCCGTCAAGTGTTCTTCCTCGCGAAAACGCTCTAAGCTCTCGCGCTCCGGACCGTCGCCGCAGAGCACCCACTTCCAGTTCAGGTACTTCGGAAGGACTTCCTTTGCGACCTGCATCAAAAGGTCAAAGCCCTTTTCCGGAACAAGTCTCGAGGCCGTCACAATCCAGTTCTCGCGAGGCAGCTCTTCCGTTGCCGGCTCGACTGCTGCCGGATTAAAGATAGACGTGATCCGCTCTTTTCTACCAAAGTGCGCCTGAAAGGCCTTTGCATCCCCAGGCGTCAGCGTTACGATCAGGTCCGTCTTCTTCGTAAATAAATTCAAAATGATCCGCCGGTACCACCCCTGCGTCAGTTCAAACTGGCAGTTCGAGTGCTCCCAGGAAATGACCTTTGTATGGAGCCCCTTTGCGGCTGGCACGGACAATACGTCTAAAACTATGTCGATGTCAATGATCACGTCGATCTTATGACTTTTTAGGTACTTACGCACCTTTGGGATCAGCGGCAGATACGCCGGTCCCGGGGAAAGCCATTTCGTTCCCAGGGCGCTGCGCCGGATCTTTGGATCCAGCTCGTAGAACGGCGATTCCTTTTGCTCCACGAGACTAAGGAACGAGACCTCATAGTCCGGGTCCTTTGCCAGTGCATTCGCTATGGTGGCGCTGACCCGCTCCGTCCCGCCGTTTCTCGTAATGTCACCTGAGAAAAAACAAACCCTTACCAAAGGCTCTTCCTCCTACCGAAACTCCCCAAGGAGCAGACCGCTTTCCGCGTACTCCTGTGCAAACAAGATCTCTTTCTGGTCCTTTGTGCGAACCATGCGAATGCTGATAGTTAGCGGATGCGCCGCATCCGGCTTTATGTCATCCGAAAGCTCGAAGATGCCGCTTAGCGTTACCGACTCGCCGCCATGCAGGCCCCTAAGACTTCCGAGGGGCTTCTGCGCCGCGGCCCGGATCTGCTTTCCGTCATGAATCGCCGTCACTTTTAACTCTATGTCGTCATACAGCTCGCCAAAGCCGTCGTTTTGCACTTCCAGTGTCAGCTCTAGGCGCTTCGAAAACTTTGCGCTGACTTTCCTTACCAAAAACCGATATCCCAAGTGATCCCCCACGTAAGCGAAGAAATTGCTTCCCTGATACGGCTCTTCCTTCCATTTCGCAAGGAGCGCCGCGTCATGCATGGAATTTAAGTACGATACGCGAAGGCCGCGGAGAATTCCCTTGACGCGCTCGGGATTATAGTCTACCGGCGGCGTCAGCACCTCTCCGCCGTAGGGCACCTCGTCGATAAACGGGCGCATGAAAGTGATCTCTTCCTGCGGGCTCCAAATCTCCGTCCAGGCGCCGTGCCCCGCGGTCTCGGGCCCAAAGGTGCCAAGGTGGCTCTCCGAGCCTAAGATCCCGTCGTTAAAAAAACCAAAGGGCTTTGTATCCACACCTTCCGCAAAGGCGATACGGTATTGCACGGGCTTTCGCAGCGCGATCCGCACGCACCCTTCCGTTTCTTTTGCGAAGGCCGCCGCCAGTTCCCTTAAGTACGCGGGCAAAAGGAACTTGGATTCATGCATCTCGCCCCAGCTGCCAACGAGGAGTCCCTGATAGACGAAGATGCTCTTTGCATGCTTTTTTAGGATCGGTGCAAGCTGCGCTACATGTTTTTTTACCTGCGAAAAAAGGGAGGGTTCCCGTACCATCCCTTTTCCTTCCGTGTCATAACAGATGCGAAGGAGCAGATCAAATCCCAACCGCTCAAAGCGCCCCAGCATCTCATCGATCCTTGAAAGCGCCTGCGAGGTCAGATCCGCGTCCTTTCCCGCTCCAATATTGAATAGCACCAGCGCAAGGCTCTCGCCATCGTAGCGCACCGGCTCCTCCCAGGCTTCATCCTCAAGGCGGTAGGTGTAGATCCGATACCACCCTCTCCCGGGATTTGTCAAAGCGGCCTTTGTCTCGGCAAGCTGCGCCTCGCAAAAGCTCGTCCTGAGTGACTTAATAAAAGATAACATCCCTCTTCTCACCTGCTTTTTTCTGCAGAATCTTTATGCGGAATACCACCGCAAGGATGGAAAATACCATTCGTACCATGTAGACCAAGGGCTTTATGCCGGAATGCATGCTCTCTCCGGCGATGCGGTTATGCATGACTGCCGGCATCTCCTCCACTCGGTAACCAACGAGGAGCATGAGGATGATCATGTTGGCGTCCGGATAGCGGTCATCAAACCGTCCGTACTTGGAATAATAGAGCACTGCCCTGCTGCTCAGGCCCTGCAGGCCCGTCGTGGGATCCGCGATGCTTCTCCCCGTAAAGAGCTTAATGAGGAATCGGAACAGAACATAGGCGAATTGCTTCGCGGGCGTTACGTCGAAATCACTGCTGCCGTCCATGAAGCGGGAACCAAGAACGATGTCCGGGTACTTTCCCTCCCTGTTCGGCGTCTTAAGTCTGTCATACAACTTCAAAATATTGCAAACGTCATGCTGACCGTCAGCATCCATCTGGATCACGTACTTGTACTTTCGTCGAATGGCATATTTATAGCCCAACTGAATCGTACTCCCGTATCCCAGATTGAAGATATTGGAGATCAGCGTAAAGCCTGCATTTTTTACAATTCTGTTGGTTGCGTCGGAAGATGCGTCATTGATGACTAGTACATCCGCGACTTCCATGATCTCGGGTGCCTTTAGCTCCTTCAACACAGCCAGTATGTTTTGCTCTTCGTTATACGCGGGTATAATGATCAGCAATTCTTTTGGCGACGTATTTTGCATTTCATTCCCTCGATGTCACTAAACTCAATAATTCCTGCATATCCTCTTCAAAGGCAATCTTTCGGGAAGCGGCTGCTTCGCCGAGGCGCTTTGCCTTCTCGGGGTGTTCGATCAAATCCTGAACGGCGTCAGCGATGGACGTAGGCTCTAACTTTGCCACAAGGCCGTCCTCGCCATCTACCACCTGCTGTCTGTTGCTCGTGATGTCTGAAACAACGATCGGCCGCGCAAGGGTCTGCGCTTCCTGGATCGCAATGCTCTTTCCTTCAAATGCCGTTGCGTGCACGTACACGTCGGCCTGCTTGTAATAGGGGTACGGATTGTCCTTGGCGCCAAGAAGCAGGAAATCCCCGGCCAGACCGAGTTCCTCGATCTTTGCCGTCAGGCTCTTTCTCTCGTCTCCTTCGCCCAACACGTACCATCTCGCCTTTACGCCGCGGTCCTTAAGAAGCTTCATCGCGTCAATGGCAATCGGGTATGCCTTTTGCTTTGTCAGTCTCCCAACGGTCAGTAGCCTTGCGCCGTCGAAGGCATCCTCAAAGCCTCCAGGAAGGTTTGCCCTCTCACGGATCATTTTTTGATTGACAATGTTGTGAAAGACGTAGGTTTTTCCCGTGCACTCTGGGTAAATCTCTAAAAAGCTTTTCTCCGTCTCCTCCGAGATGGGGAAGATCTTGTCGAATTTCAGATAACAATTCAGGTCCAGTTTTCTGTCATAACCGGACATCTGGTAATCAATGTGAATGAAGGCCGCCTTCTTTTTCGCCTTGACGTAATCCGCTACGTAATAAGCGGAGCCGCCTTCGATAAAGGCAACCGCCAGGTCGTATTCCTTGGCCTGCCTTGGCGCACCGTCCGCGAGGACGCGCCATAAAAGCTTATCCATCTGGAAGCGTCTGCGCCCTAGCATACTTAGCGTATGTCCAGCGAGATAAGTAAATCTTCGGAAAACCGTTCCTCTGCGGAGCATGGCCCCAAGGACCGTTTTAATCATGTGCAGCCTTCCGCGGCCCGAAAGAACGGATTCCGTGGAAAAGCGCTTATTTAACAAATTGACGTTCTTCGGGAGCTTATCGACCAATTCCCCCTGTCCAAGCAGGACAAAAAGGTCAACCTCCCACTGCGGTCCGGAAAATCGCTCTAAAAGCTCAAGGAGCGCCTTTTCCGCACCTGCCCTGCTTAAGGTATTGATCACAAACAGGACCTTACTCGGCATCTTTCTCTTGCTCCTTCAGCTTATTAATCTGCTGCAGCATGCTGTCATTTTCCTGGTTGAGCAGCGCCACCTGCATGGCCAGCTCACGCACCTTCATCATCAGCTCGGATACCATACTGCTCACGACAAAGATGATGATCAGGAGCAGCAAACAGACCGTCACCGTCACGACCACGATCGTGGCAGAACTGTAACCCGTGGCGATCAGTACAATGCCCAGGGTGAATACGATGATGGAGATCAAAAACCAGATCATCATGAATCCGTCACTCATCTTCTTTCTGGCGTACCGAAAGAACGCCGCCAGCAGGATCAATATGCCGATCCCGACGAGCGCCAGTCCCAAATAGAACCAGAGATCCATGATCATGTCAAAAAACTTCATGTAAAACCACCTCTAAACTTCTTAGCTCATTGCCTTCTCGTCGATGCCGTCCTTGGCCTTTTCGCGGCTGCGGTCAAACACCAGCGCGGAGGGCTTCTTCGAGAGCTTCGTCGGGAACAGCACGCCGCGGCAGAAAATATGCTCGTCCAGGTGCTTCTCCACCCAGCGAAGGCGCAGGTACGCGATCACAAAGCCCGTCAGCGCACCGACGATCACGCCCAGTCCGTAGAAGATCGCGGACAGGTGCGTTGCGACGATGCTTACGAGGAAAGTCACCAGGCAGAACGTAAACGCCGTCAGTACCGCTCCATCGAGGTCATTATAATAATACAACAAAATGATCTCAGAGTACATCACAAATAGAATAAAATATCCGGCAGCCAGAGAAGGGTAAATCTGCAGGATCAGTCCGGCATACCCGAATCTCGGCAAAAAGATCAGCATGAGCAGGAAGATCACGACGGAAATGATGAACTGGAGTCGCACCAGGTTCATCAGCTCCGTGGAAAGCTGACGGAACATGCGGTTCTTCGTATTCTGCACGTCCATCCAGCGTCCGCCGGTCACGGCCTCGGAATAGGCCTTGTAGCGCTCGTGGAAATACATCTCGATGCGGGCGATGAAGATCACGGTCGCGGAGATGTTGGTAAACATGGCGATACAGGTTGCCACGTCATAGGTCGGTGCCATGACAAAGCTCTTTGCGACCACCATGCGAAGCTTCGTGTTCCAAAAAACAAAGTTATGAACGTACAGGCCCAGGGTATAGCAGAAGTTGATGGCGATCAGCTTCCAGTAACGCTTAAAGTAGCCAAGGACCTTTGCGTAGCTGTTGTTGTTTCTCTGGAAATAGCGGCGGATCGTTGCCATCTCCATAATGGCCGTCAGCGTAAAACCGATGGTCAGCGAAAGGAGCATGCCGTAGGACACCTCCATGTGGTAGCCCTTGACAAACAGGAAGGACAGAAGGAACGCCACCAGCATTCCCAGGAAGAAAAAGATGGAGATCTTCGAGTAGTCCTTACAGATGCTTAAGTACAGCATCGAGTAAAACACCAGTACCAAGGCGATAAAGCCGCAAAAGCCGGTAAAGACATAGTACAGCGCCACCTTTCCGACAATGTACTCCCAGAAGCAAAACGGGATACCAAGGATGCAGGCAGTAATGATGGTCACGCAAAGTCCCGTATAATAGCAGGGCAAAATGTCGTCATAGGTCTCGTCGTAGATCACGTCCGACAGATACCTCGAGATCACGGCATTGTATGGTGCCGCCGACAGGAGCGAAAAGATGAAGATGTACAGGATGGTCGCCGCGAACAGGTTTCTTCCGCGATATCCCGTGACGTCAAAGCGCAGGAAATAGCTCATCAGCAAAATGTTGCCGATGATCACAAACATGGGCGCTACCGTCACCATGGTGCTGTAGCCGAAACCGATCAGGTTTGTCGTGACGGTTTCCTTGCCGAATATTTTTGTCAGCTTTATGCCTATACCAGCCATATTACCGTATCCTTTCCGGTATTACTTCTTACTCTTCTACTTTTTTTGCTCTGCAAAATAATTATAGATGTTGCGGTAGGTGCCCTGCATGTCGGAGAGCTTGTACCGCTTCATCATTCTCTGATAACCGTTCTCGCCGTACTCCAGGCGCTTCTTTTCATCCGATGCGAGCTCAACCATGGCCGCCGTGATCTCCTCCACGTTCATGACGTGGGTCAGGATGCCTGATTGACCAATGCCGTCATCCTCGCCGAAGATCAGGCCCCTACAGTTACCAACGTCCGTTGCGATCACGGGCTTGTGCGCCGCGTAGGATTCCAGGATCGTCAGGGGCTGGCCTTCACTGATACTGGTTAGAATCGTCATGTCCATCTGCCAGAGGTATTCCGTTACGTTCACGCGCCCGGTAAAGACGCAGTCCTGCACGCCCATGGCTTCCACCAGCTCGAAGCACTCTGCCGCATACTGTTCATCCTCGTCCATGGGTCCCATGATCCACAGCTTTAGGTTGCTTACGCGCTCCTTTGCGAAGGCATACGCGCGGATCAAAGTCTTTACGTCCTTGATCGGCGTTACGCGCAGTACCGCGCCAACGTGGATCATGTTTTCTTCCGTAATTCTCTCGCCGTGCTCTCCCGCGAAGCGCTTCTCATCGATGCCGTTGGGCGTTACCATGGTCAGCTCTTCGTTACAGCCAAGCTCGATCTGGAGCTTTCGCGCGTGCTCGTAAAGGCTCGTCACGCAGTCCGCCTTCGCGTAGGCAAGGCGGGACATCTTCTTAAACTGGTCGATCCAAACATTTTTGTAAATGCCGGCAACCCACTTCGCACGGATCAGCTCCTCTTCACGCTCACGGGTGTAAATGCCGTGCTCAGAGATCAGAAGGCCGCAGCCAAAGCGCTCCTTCGCCATGGAGCCGAGGACGCCCGCATAACCCGTTGCCACGCAGTGGTAAAGGTCTGCCTTCGGGATCTCGGTCTTGAGCGCGAGGAACAGGGGCAGGTAAATGGACCGCATGGTCCAGAGGAAATCCGAGAACACCGCCTCGGGATAATTGATCTGATAACACTCTCTCACGGCCCGCATAAACTCCGGTCCCATGAGGAATTCGTTGAGCGAAAAGTGACTTTCCTGGAACAGATTGAACAGGACGTCCCACTTTACGTTCTGGTTAATGAGCAGGCTGAGTACTGCCTCATATTCTTCGGGATTTAAGTGATTTCTGCGCTTTCTGTCCGTCTTTCTGCTCACCCAATCGAAGTCCTCGAGGTACACCTCGTAGACCTTTGTCAGGTTCTCGGGCAGCTCATAGGCGAACTTCCCGCGGAAGGACCGGTTCGCCAGAATGGCCAGCACGTAGAACTCATGCTCCGGAAAAGCCTTTATGATACTATGGATCCAACTGGATACGCCGCCCACCACGTAAGGGTAGCAGCCCTCAGCAACCATGCAAATCTTCATCTTGTCTCCATTTCTCTCTCAAAAAGTGACCTTTAGTAATAATACAGCGTTCTAACCTTAACGGTGATCTTCACGTCCTCCTGCGTCGCGCCAAGAAGGAAGAATCCGTCTCCGAGGTCCGTGATCGTTGCGCCCTCCACCTCATCGATCTCGTCGCGGTTGAGCTTGAGGATAAAAAAGGCTTCCTTGTCGAAATTATCGACGTGAAGCGTAATCTCGCTTCCCTTTCTGGCATCATGATAATCCAGCGCCATAAACCTTCTGATGCGCAGATCGCTCTCCGAGAGCGTCGTCTTTGCAAAGCCTGCATAGGGCTTCCAGAAGGAGAGCAGGTTACTTGAGGTCTTACGTGAGAAATCTGCGTAATCATCCCCGGAGGGGTGCGATACTTCAAACATGTCGAACACGACGTTAGAATAGCCAAGAGCGGTCTCTAGGGATTTCAGCGCAATGTCCTGCGAGAAGGTGTGGGTCAGGCAATCGCTCGTCGCCACCTGACAGGTCACCTCGTCGTCCACGTAGGTCACGGGCTTTGCGTTCTTCTCTTCGATCACGATCGTCCGAAGATCCGGCAGAAGCGCTTTTGCATCCTCATAATGGGTTGCATCGTCCAAATACAGGGAACGAAGCACGTAATCCGCCGCTTCCCTCTCCCAGTATACGCGGTCCTTACCGAGCTTTTGCGCAAGGGACAGGTTCGAAACCTGTTTGGTGGAAAGTCCGGCCTCGCCGTAACCTTCGTTCAGAAGGCGCAGGTAAAAGACCAGCATGTTGTCCTCGGGTTCAATGTCATCCTCGTAATCCATCTGCGGCGTTACCATGAGGGAAATCTTATCCTTGGAGCGCTCCGTCATGGAGATGACGGAAGGTCCCACCACGTCGCGGAACAGCGGGATCTGTCTCTGGTCGTAGATGGCCTCTAAGGCGTCACCGTTTTCATCCGAAAAACCGCCGTAATTTGCCAGTACAAGGTTCTGGGCGTTGATGACGGGATAAATGTCGTAGGAGTCCTTCTCGCCAAGGCAGGCGGTTAAAAATCCCATGCCGCTCATCTCGGTCAGGTAATCTCCGGTAATGCAGAAGCACTTGCCGTCCCCGTACGCATGTCTCCATACGATGGAGGGAAGGAACTGGCTCTTTCTGGAGCGATCGTTGACGATGCCCATCATATACACCTTGGAAGCTTCGCCAGTCACGTACCAGGGAAGGGTGAGCTTTAAGTCCTGTCTGCCCTCTTTTCCGGGGCCGTCCGCGTACTCCTCTTCGGTTCCGATAAAGAAGCCGGGGAAGAGACGGATGCCGTCGATGGCGATCTTTTCAGAGTACACGTCCTTGATTCCCATCAGCTCACGAAGTACTGCACTGTTCTTGATCTCCTTGGGCTGCGGCATGCGCGCAAAGATCACGCAGGCGCCGTTCTGGGTAAGGTGCAAAAGCCTGTCGGCTTCCTTGTTCCAATTGACGTTTTCACCGTCTACAATGATCACCTCCGGCAATGCGGAAGACGAAATATACTCTAGTCCGTCGAGCGTGTTGTAGGTGATCATGGGGCGCTTCATGTAGCCGCACCAAGCGTTTACCACCTTGCCGACTTCGTTCTCTCCGCCCCTGCAAAGGAAGATCACTCTCTTATCGGCGTCGCCCTCGTCATAGTCATCGGGAAGGATCGCCTTGCCGCTCAGGGCCTTTGCCTCATCGGAAAGCTTTGCCGACAATGCGTCATAGTCGCCTCGGAGCCTGCCCTCGTCCGCGTCCGTCTGTGCATAGGAGTTGGTACCATATTCATTTAACACCTGCTTGAGCACGCTCGAAAACATGAACATGAAGATCATGATCATGAGCAGTATGAGCATTGTAAAAAAGTTTCTTCTGGATACCATGTTCCATCCCTTCCGAATCACTAATTATTGTAGCCGTAATTAAATGACAGGTCATAAGGTCTGTCCACGTTCTGTCTGATCTCGTAGCAAATAAATTCATCGTCCTCGTAGTACACGGACATTTCATTCTCGTAGGTTTCCTGGAAGGCTTTCGCCCAATAGTAGAGCTTTGACATTACCACGTTACGGTAGTAGCCCTTGTAAATGTTGATGCCCATGCTGATGGGGAGTGGCTTCATCGCATTCGTTTCCGAGATCGGACTTCCGCTTCCCTCGTAGGGCTTATCGTCGTAGTCCCCGGGAATTTTCTCGATGAAGACGTACACTCTCGAGGAAGGCACCGACAGGTAGTTATTTGCGTTGAGGCCAAGGTTCTCGATAAGGAGGTCCTTTACCTCATAGTGATAACCATATTCTTCGGTCATGCGCAGCTCATCGTTTGCAGAGATGATGTTAAAGGTATTCGGCTCATTCTCCCGCAGAATGTTCGTCACGCAGATGATCGCACCGTTTTTCTGGAACGCTTCCACGCGCTGAGGCATTCTCACCCAGCCAAAGAGGCCAAGGAAAATAAAGCAGATCACGGCAAACAGCGCCGGGAACACCTTCTTTAAGGTATCACCCTCAAACAGCGCCATGCCCACGTTCAGGCCGTAATCGATCACCAGTCCGAGAAGGATGATGGAGAAATATCCCAGGTAAACGCTGGTACGGTTCTTGTCCATGAGCACCGGAATGCCCATCTCTCTCGACATGATGAGGAAGTAAAAGAACAAGAGGTTGATGGAGGCCGCGAGCAGCATTCTGCCCTGCTCCTTTTCGCGCTTTAGGAGCGCAAGGGCTCCCAAGATAAAGCCGATGAAGATCATGACAAAGACGATCACGCCAAAGCTTGACTGCTCACTGATAAAGACGTAACCAGAAACGTTCTTCATCATGTTTCCAAAGAAATTGCCAAGGCCAAGCGCATAGGTCGCAGTTGCGGTCTGAGTCTGCGCATCCATGGCAGGCAGGCTTGCCGTAGCCGTGCCAGCCCTCAGGATCTGCTCCGTCGACTCGTCCATCGCAGGGATCACGGGCACTTCGATCTTACCTTGATTCAGGCGCAGGTTCGCTTTGTCCGCATCCTCTTCCTGCACGGTACCGTTCATGACGCCAAGACCCCAGCGAAGAGAACCCTCGAGCTGCGTACCGCAGAGGAACGCAAACCACATGGGCAATATCGCAACGACGAGGCCAAGTATGCCCGTCACCATGATTCTTCCAAAGTAGCCCTTCTTAAAGATCACCCTGCAGAAGGCGATGGCGAAGGCCACGCAGAAAATGCCGAGGGCGATGGTGTCGTAAAAGTGCGCCGCGAAGGTCATGCAGACGTTCATGCCAAAAAGCTTTAGCATGGTCGTACTCTCATTCTTAAAGCCCTTCTCTCCGTTCTCGTCATCCCTCGCGCGGAAGAACAGGATCAGGAAGAACAGGCAAGGCAGAATGAAGATCATGCCGAATTCCTGCGGCAATGCGCTGTAGTATCTCATGTACGCGCTCTTGCCCCAGATGTTTAGCAGAACGTAGCAACCCGTTGCGATGTACGCCGCGGATTCCGTCTTGCTGATCAGGCGCAGGAAGAACAGAAGTTCAAAGTGGATCAGCATCGTCTCAAGGAACGGGAAGAGACGAAGGATCACGTAAGTCTTAATGCCAAACACTTCATGGAAGAAATAGATAATGCAGTGGAAGCCAAAGGGATATACGCCGTTGGTGAAGATGTCGTTGTTGCACATGGCGTTGATCCAAGCGTTGTGCACCAGCATGTCGGAGGCCGTATAGCCGTAGGTCATAAAGATGTTGGAGCCGTACTGCCATGCCACGATGCCAATGATCACCAGCGTCCCGATCCAGTCGAACCACTTCGTGACCATGTTCTCGCCGATGGCCTTTAAGATGCTGACGATCGCCTGCCAAAGGTTCTGGAAGATGCGGGCGAAGAACAGTCGGAAGCCCATGGTATTCACGATGACGTTGTGCGTCGTCTCTCCCGCCTGGACAAGGGAAGCCTTCACCCAGTCCTGCCAGTGGAACACTGCCACGCCCAGTGCCGCCGGTACGACGACGCCGATGATGAGCGTTGCCCTGCTGGAGATATGGAAGAGCTGCAGCACGTACACCAGGTTCATCACGTAAAAGTTACCGATGCAAAAATACGCCGTATAACGCACGTAAAACGGGTGGTTTTCGAACTTTCCGTGAAAGACTGATGCCGGGATCAATACGACGACTCCCAGGTACAGTGCAATGAGCAATATCAATTGTAGGAAGGTCAACAACTGCATGGACATGAAAGGATTCTCCTCTTGTTCCGGTTAATTAAAGATACGGATGAGCTCCAGCGTTTCTCTGTCAATTACCACGTCTGCCTTCTTGAGCTCCTGCATCACACTAAAGAATTTCTCTTTGTTTTCCAAACTAAAGTACAGCTTTAACTGTAAGGTATAGGTTGCAAGGTCATTCGGGAACAGCGCCCTTGCGACGCCGCACCAAAACTCCACGCGGTCATAGGCACGGAGCTTTAATTGCAATATGCCAACCCACTCTACGTACTGAATGGTCAGCTTCTCGCGGTATTCCTCGTCGTTGTAGAGGAACGTACAGGCCTCGTCCATCTTGTTTACAAAGCCTCTCTGCTCCATTTCGGGGAAGACTTCCTGACTGAGAATCTCGTTCATGTACTCGATCAGCTCGCAGGCTCTCTCCTCAGGCTCCACGTAATCCTCCTTGAAGGCGTTGTACTTCTCCTGGCTGATCTGGCGGAAGTCGTTGAGGGAGTCTCTCATGACGGTAGCCGCATAGTGGCTCGTCTCGGAGTCCTCACTGTTCAGGGCAAGGTTGATGGATGCCAGGGACTTTTGCACGTCGCCGCGAACCACGTCCAGCATCAGGCCGCGCAGGCTCTGTCTGTCGGATACCGCCAGTGCTTCCTCGAGGGGAACGCGGTTACGCTCGATCTCCTCTTCTGCCTTTCTGGGCGCCTTGATCTTATCCTTGCCGAAGATAACGTCCGCCAGGTCTGCACCGTTCTTGAAAAAGTACGCGTAGATGACCTGCGCCACGATAAAGAACAGCGGTCCCACGATGGGGCACAGGAACATGATGACGGCCTGAATGTAATAGCCCGGCATCGTCATCTGGCTGGCCTTCAGCGCGGATTCCTCGTCATAAACCTGCTGATAATAGCCCCAAAGGACAAAAAGTACGCAGACGATCGTATTCAATATGACAATCACTAAAAACCAAATTGCGGCAGCGGTCATACTGCTTCCTCCTCCATCTGACACACAAATCCAGCGTCCTGCAGACGCTTAATGGCAAACTCAGCATCCTTCGGGCCAGAGTTCGCAAGCAGCACCTGTACGCCGCCGTCTGCCTTCAGGCCCACGTAGTCCGTCGTACGAAGGAGCTGTCCCAGCTTGACGTCGAGTTCCTCGAGTGTCATGCCTTCGGTGACAAAAATGTCGATCAGGGTACACTTGGTAAAGCCCTTCTCTCTCGCACGGACGAAGGCGTTGACCAACAGGTCGTAATCGTCGTCCTCGAGAATGTGCGTATTGGCGATGTATCTTTGCGAGCTGAGCACCTCCATGTACTTGTCCGCACGCAGCACGGCGTTCTGGGTCAAGTAGCTGACAATTGCAAGGACGTTCGCCTGGCCGAGGGTCATTCTCTCCCAAGAGATGCCCCAAACCATGATGATGATCTGCATTTGGTCGCCGCCAAAAATGGCGTTTGCCATCAGAGGATACTCCTCCGTCATGTTCTTATTGATGTAAACCTTCTTCTCACAGAGAACCTCGTACATCTGCTCCATCTTCTTATAGTGCACGGAGTTGCCAAGGCTTCTGGCCTTGTCAGAGGTGGAGGATACGAGACGCGCATAGGTGTCGTCCGCCACGGAATAGATGGCAACGTCCTTGCAGTGCATGATCTTTGCGACCACGTCTGCTGCATAGAACAGCACTTCCACGGGCTCGTACTGGTCCAGACTCGAGGTAACCTCGTAGATCTTACCAATACTGTCGTTCTGGTTCACGAGCTGATCAGACAGCACGTCCTTCACGCGGACGTTACTGCCGTTGATGTCGGACATGTCGGCGAGCTGACGCGTTAGGAAGCTTACTTCATTCGCGTTCTCTTCCTTGATGGCCTTGAGCTTATCCTTCATGTAACCCACAACAAGGCCGAGGATGAGGAGCTGTGCCATCCATACGTAGGTGCTGTAATCGAGTAGCACGTCGAAACCACTTCGGTTGTACATCTGGCGGAACACGTAACCCGCGATCGCAAGAAGGCTCGAGAAAATGGCCTGCTGCTGGCCATGCACGATGGCAAAGAGCAACACGTACAACAAGTAGAAATCGAGGTGCTTGAAATATTCATGATCTGTAGCGCGGTTATTGAGCATGAAGAACGGGATAAAGACGATCAGGTTCTCGATAAACGGCACGGCCGCACGGATCATCTCCTTCACCTTGCGCACAAAGGCTTCCCATGCGCTCTCGGTGCGGTCGGTCAGTCTCGAAAATCTTCCCGCATGCTTTTTGATATAATCTGCCACCATCGGAACTGCCTTCCGAGGCGGGTTCATTTCGTTTAATCCAAACTCCTCGTCCGGCGCCTCACCATTGAGGATCACGTTGGACTCAGAGCTCTCCAGGCTGTCGAGGATCGCGGGACCCGGCTCTTCGGGATTCGCGCTCTTCATGCCGGCAGCGATCAGTTCCGCCATCTCACGCTGCGTCACCAACGTCTTTCCGGAAATCTGGTAGATGTCGGATTTATGGCTCTGCACCGTCATCATCTTATAGATGGATTCCACGGCGTCCATTAAATACAAGAGGGAATAGGTCTTCTCCTCCTCGAGGACCTCCACGTCCTCCTCTTCCACGTCCATGAGAGGCTTTGCATTCTTGACCACAATGCTCTTGCCGGGATGGAGTTTGATCTCGCCGAGATCAAGGGCATCCATGATGGCCTCCGTACAGACGTTGTCAAGCTCCGTCGCATCCTCGGGGATGCCGTAGAGATTGCCCAAACGAAGTACCATGACGTCGCCCATGGTCATCTTTCCGTAGTCAAGACAGGTCTTCTCACCCATGGCGATGGACTGCGCCTTCTCGGAGCTGTTTCTGCTCTTTTGCACCTCGCCGTCATCGGTTGCCTCCAACCCTTCGAGGGCTTCCTCGGAGGACAGATAGATAAAGCGTCCCTGTCTGAGGGCGGCGAAGGACATGAGCAAATTGAGTAAGCTCGACGAAAACTTGATTGAGGTATTCATGCCCGTCTTCCAAGGGAATGCCTTGTCATAGGCGCCCAAAAACAAGGTAACCTGCGGCTTTACGCTCACA
>JAFPRF010000318.1 GCA_017400965.1 Lachnospiraceae bacterium | reverse complement strand
GTTATTGGCAATTGAAAGTTCCTGTGATGAGACGGCAGCGGCCGTTGTTAGGAACGGCAGAGAGGTGCTTTCCAACGTGATCTATTCGCAGATCGCGCTGCATACGCAGTACGGCGGCGTTGTTCCAGAGATCGCGTCGAGAAAGCACATAGAGAAGATCAATCAGGTGATCCAGCAGGCGCTGGACGAGGCGAAGGTGGGTCTTACGGACCTCGACGGCATAGCCGTGACCTATGGACCCGGGCTTGTGGGCGCGCTTCTTGTTGGCGTTTCAGAGGCAAAGGCCATCAGCTTTGCAACGGGACTGCCTCTTGTCGGGATCCATCATATCGAAGGCCACATCAGCGCCAATTATATCGAAAATAAGGAGCTGGAGCCGCCGTTTGTTTGCCTTGTGGCATCCGGCGGACATTCCCATCTGGTTGTCGTGAAGGACTATGGCGAGTATGAGATCATCGGTCGTACACGCGATGACGCAGCTGGCGAGGCGTTTGACAAGGTGGCAAGGGCCATCGGATTAGGATATCCCGGAGGACCAAAGATCGATAAGCTTTCGAAGGAAGGCAATCCCGATGCGATCGCGTTCCCTCGCGCCAAGGTGAATGAGAATGAATATGACTTTAGCTTTTCGGGCTTAAAGTCTGCCGTTTTGAATTATTTGAATGCATGCCAGATGAAGGGCGAAGAGGTGAACCGTGCGGACGTGGCAGCTTCGTTCCAAAAGGCCGTGATCGACGTACTTGTGGAGCACTCGATCCATGCGGTCAAGGAATATGGTTTTGATAAATTTGCGATTGCGGGTGGCGTGGCATCGAATTCCTCTTTGCGCGGCGCTTTCGAGGAGCGCTGCAAGGCGGAGGGGATCACGTTTTATCATCCCTCGCCGATCTATTGTACGGACAATGCGGCCATGATCGGTGCGGCAGGTTATTATGAATTCATCAAGGGCGTTCGAAGCGGCCTGGACTTAAATGCGGTGCCCGGACTGAGGCTCGGGGAGCGTTGATCGCAAGGAGAAGCGCATGAAGAAGACGAAAAAGGGAAAGAATATCGCAGTGGTGCTGGCAGCAGGAACGGGGAGCCGCATGAAGTCTGACGTGGCGAAGCAGTTCATGATGCTGGCGGATAAACCTCTTATATGCTATGCGTTGCAGACCATGGAAAACTCAAGTCTGATCGGGGATGTTTTTCTGGTGACGGGAGAGGACGACATGGAGCGGATGCGCGTTGACATCGTTGTAAAGTATGGCTTTCAGAAGGTGCGCGCCATTATTCCCGGCGGAAGCGAGCGTTGCTACTCCGTGGCGAATGCCATGAGCTGGCTTTCTTCCATTGCAGAAGAGGATGCGAATTCCGGGGACATTGTACTGATCCATGACGGAGCAAGGCCTTTTGTAACGGAAGAGATCTTAGAGCGGACCATCGCAGCGGCGAAAGAGCACGGCGCCTGCGTGGCGGCCATGCCTTCGAAGGATACGGTGAAGATCGTGGATGAGGAGGGCTTTGCGGTGACGACGCCTGACCGAAAGACCGTCTGGGCCGTGCAGACGCCGCAGGTATTTCAGAAGGAACTCATCGTTGACGCATATCGGAAGTTTCGAAATGACGAGGATAAGTCGTTCGCAACGGACGATGCGAGCATCGTAGAGCGGTACTCGGATTGCAAGGTAAAAATGGTCGAGGGAGCCTATACAAACATGAAAGTAACGACCCCCGAGGACATGGTAATTGCAGAGGCGCTTTTGAAGATAAAAAAATCATAAAAAAGTGGTTGACATCAAGCGGCATTTTTGATATTATAACTTTTGCCGCTGATGAGGCGGGACACTTTGGAGAGATATCGAAGTGGTCATAACGAGGCGGTCTTGAAAACCGTTTGTCCGCAAGGGCGCGTGGGTTCGAATCCCACTCTCTCCGCTGGGAGAAAGAGAGATTCTCCTGCATAATTTCATAGGTTTGTATGATCGACGATTTTGGAGAAGTACCCAAGTGGTCGAAGGGACACCCCTGGAAAGGGTGCAGGTCGTTAATAGCGGCGCGAGGGTTCAAATCCCTCCTTCTCCGTTCAGGGCAATAGCCTTGATTGAACCTTGATAAGTAAACAACAATGCAACCTCGAAAAATTCCAGAATAAAGGTTTCGGAGCGCGTAGCGCGATCGGGGAATTTTGAGACGCTGAAGCAAGCTCGCTTGCGGGAAGCGGAACAAAATTACACGAACAATGCGAAGCATTGCGAAACCGAACGGGATGAAGAAGGCTTTGCCTTCGAATTCCGGTTCTTCTGAATTTCAGAGAACGAATACCTAAAACAAAAACAGTAAAAGCCAGATTAACAATTCGTTGATCCGTGCTTGGAAAAAACTTTGTCTTGCCGCTGTTGCGCGCCCCTTTGACGAGCGCGGGAAGGCCGAGGTAGACGCCGCCGACGGCGTCGTCGAGGAACCGCAGCCCGGTCTTGATTCTCTCGATGGTCATGGCTGGGGC
>JAFPRF010000317.1 GCA_017400965.1 Lachnospiraceae bacterium | reverse complement strand
TTCTTGTGTCCGCCTCCGCCATACTTCAGCATCAGACTGCCAACGTCGATCGTTGCCGTCTTGTTAATGATGCTATATCCAACAGCTGCGCTGCAACCCATGCCACCCTTGCCGTTAACGATCCATACGGAGATATTCTGCTCCGGATACATGCTGTAGATCAGGAAACGATTGCCGGAATAAATGGGATCTACATCGCGCAGATCGGAAATGATCAGCTTTCCACAAACTTCAGTATGTGCCTTTACCATCTCGCGGAATTTCGCGTCCTGCTCGCGGTATACTTCGATCCTCTCCTTTACGTCGGGCATGTTTAAGATGTCTTCCGTCGTCATGTTGCGGCAGGCATGCATCAGCTTTTCCATCAGCTGATAATTGGAAATTGTAAACTCTCTCCATCTGCCAAGGCCCGTTCTGGGATCCATCAGGAGTCCTACCAGTATCCAGCCCTGAGGGTTCTGGATCTCATCGACGGTCAGATTACCGGAATCTACCTTGTCCACGGCTACCATCAAATCATCAAACTGCGGGAAGCGCTCCTTTCCGCCGTAATATTCATAAATGATCCTTGCGCAGGAAGGGGTAATTCTGCTCTCTCCCTTATACTTTCCAGCCAACGCCAGTCTCTCCTGCTCACTGGAATGATGGTCGAACCAAAGTCCGCATCCAGGTACGTAAGGCACGTTCGCCAGGCAGTCGTCCTCTGTTACTTCGACGAGGCCATCCTGCATGTCCTTCGGGTGCGCAAACTTCCAACTGTCGATCACGCCTGCCTCTAAAAGCAGTGCGCCACATGCCAGACCATCAAAGTCAGAACGGGTAATCAGTCTCATGGTAATCCTCCTTGAATATGTTAGTTTTTGCTATTTTATTTTCCCTTTAACATAAATCTCGATGCAATGTTCGTGCCAATCTTGTAAGGCAAAGGCCTTAATGCTTTGTCCGCTTCTTTTAAAAGCTTACGTATCTCCAGCTTTTGTGGGCAGTGCTGTTCGCACTTGCCGCACTCAACGCACTGGTCTGCAAACGCTCCATTCTTACGCAGCCCCACGTTCCTCGCATATTCGAATCTCGCGTCGCTCTTTCCTTCCGTATACATCGCATTGTAACAGCGGAAGGTTGCCGGGATATCCACGCCCTTCGGACACGGCATGCAATAACTGCAGCCCGTGCAACCAACCTTCGTCGTCTTTTCGATGGCTGCCTTGATCCCCGCGATCATCGCAAAGTCCGCTTCATCAAACTCACCCGCCTGTACCTCCGAAGCAATGCGGCAGTTCTCGGCGATCATCTCCATGGAATTCATGCCGGAAAGTACGCAGGTCACCTCAGGCTGATCCCATAGCCAACGGAAGGCCCATTCTGCCGCGGAGCGTTTCTTACCATGCTCTGCGATCAGCTTCTTTGCCTCAGCGGGCAAACTGCTGACGAGCTTTCCACCGCGCAGTGGCTCCATGATGATGACGGGAATGCCCTTCGCTGCAGCCGCCTGCAGACCTCTTCTGCCGGCCTGAATGTGCTCGTCGAGATAATTATACTGAATCTGACAGAAGTCCCAGTCGTAATCCTCCAAGATGCGCAGGAACATGTCCGTGGTGCCATGGAAGGAAAATCCCACCTGACGGATCGCACCTTCTTCCTTCTTTCTCTTGATCCAATCCTCGATACCGTTCTTCTTCAGATTCTCCCAAGAGGTAAAGTCCGTCAGCATATGCATCAGATAATAATCGATATAGTTCGTGCGAAGACGTTTCAGTTCCTCGTCAAAGTATTTATCGATCGCTGCAGGGCTCTTGACCATGTACTGTGGCAGCTTTGTCGCCACCTTGACCTGCCCGCGGACGTGATTGTCCTCCAGCACCTTTCCAAGGCATGCCTCACTACCGGGATACAGATACGCCGTATCGAAATAATTCACTCCCTGATGAAAGGCAGAGAGGATCTCCTTTTCCGCCTTTTCATGATCGATGCCGCTGCCCTTTCGCGTAAAACGCATGCATCCAAATCCCAATAGGGAGATGTCATTTCCATATTTGTCCTTGCGATATTGCATATTGACTATTCCTCTTCCTTTTGATCTTCCTGCTTCTTTTGCGCCTCCAAGCTCTTCCTGCGCAGATACTCTGCAAATTCATCCGCGGGAAGCGGTTTGGAATAATAATAACCTTGAATGTAGTCGCCGCCGAGCTCAGAGATACGCTCCATCTGCTCCTTGGTCTCAACGCCTTCCGCAACCGTCTTTAAGTGCAACATCTTCGCCAGCTGCATTGAGAACTCAAGTATGTTCTTCTCAGACCCAGGTCTGTCGTTTTCAATAATGCTACGGTCGAGCTTGAGCACGTCCAGATCCATGCTACTCAGTGCGATCAGCGACGAATATCCCGTACCAAAGTCATCCATCTCAATGACAAAACCATTGTCATGCAGCCTTCTGACCGTATCCGTGATCCGCTCCGGGTTATCGGAATATGCAGACTCCGTCACTTCCACGTGCACCATCTCGTGTGGGATGTTATAGCTGTCCACGAGCTCCGTGATGCGTCCTGCAAGGTCCGGTACCTCAAAGTCACGGCGGGATACGTTGATCGAAACGGGTACCACGGGAACGCCGTCCTTCTCCCATTTCTTCAGGGTCTTACAGATCTCTTCCCAGACGTAAAAGTCCATCTTCGTAATGAAACCGTTCTGCTCAAAGAGTGAAATGAACAGAATGGGATTCATGAAGCCAATGTCCGGATGATGCCAGCGCACCAGTCCCTCTGCGCCGCAGGTCTGATCCGTGTGGAAATCATGCTTTGGCTGATAGTACACCTTGAACTGATCGTCCTTGAGCGCATCATCCGCGCTGCCGAGGATCATCTGCTTGAGCAGCAGATCCTGACG
>JAFPRF010000316.1 GCA_017400965.1 Lachnospiraceae bacterium | reverse complement strand
GCTTGCAGAAGCAGTTGCAAAGAATCTTGGAAAGCGACTGATCATCTGGAACATTAAGTCTACGACGAAGGCACAGGAAGGCCTTTACGTGTACAATACGATCCAGCGTCTCTATGACGGTCAGTTCGGCGTAGAGGGCGTAGATGACATTGCCAGATACATTAAGCTGGGAAAGCTTGGTGAGGCATTTGATTCCGAGGATCAGGTAGTGCTGCTGATCGATGAGATTGATAAGGCAGACTTGGAATTCCCGAATGACCTTCTATGGGAGTTGGACCAGATGGAGTTCTACATCAACGAGACGAAGCGCACGGTAAAAGCAAAGCATCGCCCCATCGTGATCATCACCTCTAATGCGGAGAAGGAGCTGCCGGATGCATTCCTGCGCAGATGTATTTTCCATTACATCGACTTCCCTGACAAGTCACTGATGGAAGAGATCGTTAAGGTACATTTCCCGAACGTGGAGGAGAATCTGTTAAAGCAGGCCATGGATGCCTTTTATGAGATCCGTGCGATCCATGACATCCGCAAAAAGCCCAGCACTTCTGAGTTGATCGATTGGGTCAATGCCCTGCAGATTGGCGGTATTTCCGCAGATCGCATCAAGGCAGAGCTTCCTTTCGTCGGCGTTGTCGTGAAAAAGGATGAGGATCTGGAACTCGTTAAGCACGGAAATCATTGATCGAGGTAGCGGATGTTTACGGAATTCTTCGAAAACTTAAGAAGCAAAGGGCTTCACGTGACGCTGGGAGAGTTCTTGACCTTGCAAGAAGCGTTGGATAAGGGACTGTGTGGCAGTTCGCTTTCGCAGTTTTATTACGTATCCCGCATGATCCTCGTCAAAAGTGAAACCGATTATGATAAGTTCGACATGGCCTTCGACGAATGCTTTAAGCCTGCCCAAAGGGAGACGGAGGTTGGCGCGCAGATGCTGCGCTGGCTGGATAAGTCCGACATGATGGAGCTGGCGCATGAGGAAGCAAGAGCACATTTGAATCAGATGGAGGATATCCAGGTCGATAAGGAAATGGTGGAAGAGACCTTTAAGCAGCGCCTGCGCGACCAAAATGAGGAGCACAACGGTGGTAGCTTTTGGATCGGTACCATGGGTAAGACCTCCTTTGGTAACATGGGTGGTAACGTCGGCGGCGTGCGCGTTGGCGGACAGACGGGGTATCAGTCCGCGTTCTCTGTCGTGGGAGCCAGAAAATATCGCGATTTCCGTGATGACAGGGTTTTGGATAATAGGCAATTCCAGTTAGCCTTTCGAAAGCTTAGACAGTTCTCGTCGAGACTCGACATTCCCGAGACGGAGCTGGACATTGACGGTACGGTAGACAAGACCTGTAACAATGGCGGTTGCCTGCAGATCGTGATGAAAAAGCCGCGAAAGAATGCGGTCAAGCTGCTTTTGCTCATGGATTCCGGCGGAACCATGATCCCGTTTAGCAGTCTTCTGAATGACCTGTTCCAGGCGGTGCATAAGTCGAACCACTATAAGGACGTAAAAACTTATTATTTCCATAACTGTATCTACAGTAAGGTTTATAAAACGCCGGAATGCGAAAATGGAGATTGGGTGGACACGGAATGGATGTTCCGCAACGTGGACAGCGATTATAAGGTGATCATTGTCGGAGATGCGGCAATGGCACCAGAGGAACTCTACTCAGATACCGGTAACTATCGAGGACCAAATGGCGG
>JAFPRF010000315.1 GCA_017400965.1 Lachnospiraceae bacterium | reverse complement strand
TGAATTTTTGGAATGGTTGACGATCGAGAATAATGAGATCAATGACTTCATTTGGGTAAAGATCGGTCTTTACCTGCTGATTGGCACGGGTGTGCTGATGACGGTGCTTTTGGGATTCTTCCAGGTAACGCACATTGGTCACTGGATGAAGAAGACCATTGGCGGCGTTTTCGAGAAGGGATCGCATAACAAGAAAGAGCATGGAAGCGTATCGCAGTTCCAGGCGCTTTGTACGGCGCTGGCGGCCACCATTGGTACCGGTAACATCGCAGGCGTGGCAGCGGCTATTGTGAAGGGTGGACCTGGAGCCGTGTTCTGGATGTGGGTCGCAGCGTTCTTTGGCATGATGACCAATTTCTCGGAAAACGTACTTGGTATCTACTATCGCCGCAAGAACAGCGAGGGCGAGTGGAGCGGCGGTGCCATGTATTACCTTCAGGATGGACTTGGAAAGCTTCGTGGCTGTAAATGGGTTGGTAAGATCTTAGCGATCCTGTTTTCCATTTTTGCCATTCTGGCATCCTTCGGCATCGGAAACATGGGCCAGATCAATAAGATCGTACTGAACATGGAATCCGCGTTTTTCTCTGGCGTGAAGGACGTGAAGCTCTTTGGAAACATATCTTTGGTTGCCTTCTTTATTGGCGTTATCTTGATGATCGTTGCCGCTTTCATCATTTTGGGCGGTCTGAAGAGAATTGCGGCCGTGGCAGAAAGAGTGGTTCCTTTCATGGCCATCCTTTATATCATCGGAGCGATCATCGTTTTCTTTATGCATATTGACAAGGTGGGTGCCATGTTCACGGCAATCTTCCGCTTTGCCTTTGGCGTAAAGGCCATAGAAGGCGCAGTAGTAGGTATTGCCGTTAAGGAAGTCATTACCCAGGGCTGTAAGAGAGGCGTATTCTCCAATGAAGCAGGTCTTGGTTCTTCCGTAATGGTTCACTCCAACTCCAACGTAAAGGAGCCCGTAAAGCAGGGCCTTTGGGGAATCTTCGAAGTATTTGCAGACACCTTTGTCGTATGTACCATGACGGCGATCGTGGTACTTTCCTCTGGCATGATCGACCTGAGCACAGGTTTGGCAGCAGCGGGTACTGATGATGCTACGTTGGTGGCACAGGCCTTCGGAAACGTCTTTGGACGTCCCGGTGAGTGGTTTGTAGCCATTGCCATGTTGCTCTTCGCGTTTACCACCGTGCTTGGCTGGTCTCACTATGGCAGCAAGGCCGTGGAGTATCTCTTTGGCACAAAGGGTATCAAGGTTTATAAGGTGATCTTCGTGTTGATGATCGTATCTGGTGCGGTGATGACATCCTCTCTTGCATGGGACATCTCCGATACCTTTAACGGATTCATGATGGTGCCCAACCTGATCGGCGTGGTTGTTTTGTCACCCGTTGTCATGAAGATCACAAAGAATTACGTTGCACGTAAGCTCCATGGAAAGGATGAAGAGCCGGTTCTTTCCGCATTCGAGGACATTCAGAGGGAGCATGCCGCAGCAGTAAAACGCGGCGAAGAGTAAGGCGAAAAGACGGCGTCATGCATCTTACGTAAGAAAAATGCATCTTACCGCGGGGAAGATTGAACTTCCCCGCGGCTCTTTTTATAATTGCCATAACAAGCGGGGCGGATGGTCCTTCAGGACAAAACGCATTGGCATGGAAAAGGAGAAAAAAGATGGCAATTTGTTTATTTATCATTTTGGCAGGTTTGGAGATCGGACTTTGCATCGCAGAGCTGAAAAAGCAACCAGAGGAAAAGCAAAGACGTAAAAGTCGCCTAGTGGTAAGGGCGCTTCAGTGGGGGATCATTGCATTGCTTTTGCTTCTTCCGGTGGGAAATAAGGGACTTCGATTCGCGGGAACCTTTGTGGTCCTGAGTATTCGGTTATTCATCGCAGGTGTTTCCTTTCTCTGCAAACCGCGCAGCAAAAAGGAAGCGAATGGGAAAAAGGCTAGCAGGATCGTGTCAACAATTTTGGGTTGCCTAATGCTTCTTTTCTCCCTGATCCCTGCCTTTGTGTTTACCGGTTATCAAGGACTCCCAACATCGGGTGCTTATGAAGTGGGAATGGTATCAGCGATCCTTACGGATGAGAGCAGGCTGGAAACCTTTGAAAATGACGGGAGCCATCGAGAGGTACCGATTTACGTCTATTATCCGAAGAACCTGAAAGACGGCGGCGCCATGACGGGAAATGAGGAATTTCCTGTCGTCTATTTCTCTCATGGTGCCTTTGGTTATTATCAGAGCAATTCCTCTACTTACATGGAACTCGCGAGCAATGGGTATGTCGTGATCAGCATGGATCATCCCTATCACTCCTTCTTTACTAAGGATACGGATGGGAAGACCATCCTTGTGGACATGGAGTTTATCCAGACGGCCATGGTCGTGGGAAATGCCGAGGACGGAGAGATCCCGGAGGAGGAGATTTTTGAAACGACCCGTGCGTGGATGGATCTTCGCATGGCGGACATGCGTTTTGTGATAGGTGAGACCTTAGCGCAAAGCGAC
>JAFPRF010000314.1 GCA_017400965.1 Lachnospiraceae bacterium | reverse complement strand
TTACGTGCATCATGGCCAGTGCCCGCGCCAGATGAACATGGAAAAGGTCTACGGGCGCAAGGCTTACGTGGCCGCGCTCGCGAAGGAATACCGCGCGGACGGCATCATCTATGATCAGGTGAAGTTCTGCGATCCTTGGGCTTACGAGCGACTGTCGGGCTCGACGGCGCTGCGCGAGGATTACGGCTTCCCCGTGCTTTCCGTGGACAGACCCTATAACATCCGTTCCTCTGAAGGGCAGATGAGAACGAGAGTGCAGGCATTTATTGAGAGCATAGAAATCAAAAAACTACAGAGATAAGATAAAACGAAGCCGGTTGAAATATGGCTTTTGACATGAAAATGATAAATGGTAAGAAAGAGACGCCGAAGGATCCATTGTTGCCTATCAGAAATGGCGAGAAGCTAGGTCTTCGGGAAGAGATTATTTTAATATTACGGCTTAGTATACCGGCGATTCTTGCGCAGCTTTCCTCCATCATCATGCAGTATATTGATGCGGCCATGGTGGGGCGGCTTGGGGCCAATGCCTCCGCTGCCATTGGGCTGGTGTCAAGCACGACCTGGCTCTTTGGGGGACTGACCTCGGCTGCCGCCGTAGGCTTTTATGTCTGCGTTGCCCATAGGATCGGTGCAAATGATGAGGAGGGCGCAAGGCAGATGGTAAGGGGCGGGCTGGTCAGTGCCTTTCTGTTTAGCCTCGTTCTCATGGGGATCGGAGTCCTTCTTAGTGGACCGCTCCCTGAGTTGATGGGAGGAGAAGCAGAAATCCGAAGGGATGCTACTGCGTATTTTCTGGTATATGCCCTGTCCATCCCGATCAGAGAATTGCTTCATGCCTCGCAGGGCATGATCCAGTCCAGCGGCGACGTAAGGCTCCCCAGTATCTTAAATGTGATCATGTGCGTGCTGGACGTTGTTTTTAACGCCATGCTGATCCCTGTGTTTGGCGTTCTGGGTGCCGCCCTTGGCACGGCATTTGCTTACGTGATTATCGCAGCAGTCATGCTCTACGTGCTGTTTTTTCAGTCGCGGTCGCTTTCCCTGGTGGGGAGACACGATCAGAAATTCAGCTTTCGGGAGTTTTTGGAAAAGGATCTGACCATGTCCCTGAAGATCACCATTCCCGTGGCCATTGACAATATCATTATGGGCTTTGCCTATGTGGCATTTACCAGAATCGTATCGCCCTTTGGTATCATTTCGGTCGCTGCAAATTCCTTTGCCATTACGGCAGAGAGCCTCTGCTACATGCCGGGCTTTGGAATCGGCGTGGCGGCCACTACCATCATCGGACAGTGCGTGGGAGCAAAACGCAGGGGGGAAGCAAAGCGTCTGGGGTGGCTTGCCACAATTCTTGGAATGCTCATCATGGGCGTTAGCGGCGTCATTATGTGGTTGTTTGCACCGCAGATGATTGGGATTTTGACGCCAGACGAGGACATTCGAAGGCTTGGAGCCATGGTGCTTCGCATCGAAGCCTTTGCCGAGCCCTTGTATGGGGCGTCCATCGTGGCGGCCGGCGTCTTTCGCGGAGCGGGCGAGACGTTGCTTTCGAGTGCCTTGAATTTAGTCAGCACCTGGGCGGTGAGAATCCCGCTGGCATATTATCTGGGGAGCCTTTATGGTCTCAAAGGGGCATGGCTTGCCATGTGCATCGAGCTTAGCGTCAGGGGGACGCTGTTCCTTGTGAGGTTATTCTTATGGGAAAGAAAACATGCCAAAGGAAACGATCGTTCTTGGCATGTTTTGTGAAATAAGTTAGGAAGAAAACCGGAAAGATGCCAAAAAGAGTCATTCTCGTTGGCAGGTAAGAAAGGGTATCAGGATGGAAACGGTAAAGAATGAAAAAAAGCTCCCGGGCGATCAGCTGCTGGGATGTTTATATTACACGGGGAAGGTTCGAAAACGACGAGAATGGCGAGGCTTCAAGGATACGATGTATGACTTTGGGCAGTGGCTGGCGACCTGGAAGATCATGATGGGCGTATCCATGGGAAAGGGGTTCCTCAAGGGACTGTTCCGCTATCGCTGGATGGTGAATTTCCTCGCGGTGCCGCACATGATCGATAAATTCACCATCGGCCAGCGAGATGAAATTCTTCGTATTACGCACATTGGCATGGGTTACGTCTCCTACGAAGTGGCTGGCATCGTAAAGCAATGCCTGCGTGCGGACAGAAGGTGTGGTAACGACAAGAAATTTTCCGATAAGTGCGTCCTTGTGGATGAGAACGCCATGACTTCGTTCCTCATGGGTTTCCCGAACTTGATCGCGCTGCAGCGTGAGATCCCGACGTTGTTTGCGGCGAACCTGATCAATCAGAATTCTGACATTCATTACATCGACGTGGCGCAGGCCTTTGGCATTCCCGGGGACGTTTGCCCCATGCCGGAGGTGGAGGCGGGCGTATCCATCGAGGACGACCTCGTCGTGGCAGGAAAGTGCGCCGTACAGGTGAATACGACCTGCGACGGATCGATGCTGGGCAACGGCATTATCGCGAAGCGCCTGGAAAAGCAGTACGGTATCCCGACCTATCAGATGGCGTCGCCCCTTAGGCACCGCGCCGAGGATACGCAGGAGTACGCGGCCGAGGAGATCCGCCGCGCCATCGCGTTCATCGAGGAGAAGACGGGCGAGAAATGGGACTGGACGGCGTATTTCGCAGCGGCGAAGCGCGTGAACAATACGACGCGCAACCGCATGGAGTGGCATGACGTGAACTCCACGCCCTACCCGCAGTTCTTTGGCGCGGTCTTCTCGCTGTACAACAATACGAACTACATGGGCAACTGTGGCCGCAGCGCGGAGTTCCCGCTGATCGACGCGAAGATCATGAAGCTGGTGCACAGCGGCTATGAGCATAAGACCATGATGGCGTCGGAGTATCGTCACCGCTGCATCGTCTGGGGCGTGCAGCCGCAGTACGTGATCGACATGCTGTACTGGATGGTGCGCTGCTGGGGCGTCGTTCCGCTGACGGACATGCTCTCCTGCGTGATCGAGAAGGAGATCGCCGAGGAGGACACGCCAGAGAACCGCGAGCAGGCCTACTACGACATGGCGTACCTCTCCGAGAACATGATCATGCGAAACCACACACACGGCGGCTATCAGATGCTGGTGGATCAGCTTTGGGAGTACGTGGAGCGCATGAACGCGGACATGGTCATGTTATGGGAGCACATGGGATGCAAGGCATTGACGGCAATGCACGGGCAGTTCGAGGAGCAGGCGAGAGAGCGCGGCATCAAGCTCGTCTGGGTTGCGCACGATCTCTGCGATCCCCGCATCTATTCCAGACAGGCCATCCGCGACCAGTTCAACGTCTTCATGAGAACCGTCATGAGGGAAGAACCACTGGATCCGACGATAGAGGAATTACCTGATAACGAGGCCTGGTAACTTTGGGTTTGCCGTGTGGCTTTGGTAGCTTTTGGAAAGAAGCCAGGCGGGAAAAAGCTACCCCAAAAGGAAAAATCATGAATTTGGTAGCTTTTAGAAAGAAGCCAGAAGGGAAAAAGAGTATACGAATAGAAGCTATATGGAAGTGTAAACTTGAACATGAGAAGTGTTTGGGAGTAAGAGAGGAAAAATCATGGTACTGAAGATAATTTTGATCGTATTGGCAGTAATTGTGGTGTTGTTTGCATTATTATTTTGCGTGTATTTCTTCAACCTTGACATGAAGCTGATCGTGAACGTGATCGCGCCGATGCTGGAGAAGTATCATGACAAGAAAAAGCATGATCAGTACGTATAGGAGAAGAGACATGAAAAAGAAGAGTTGCAGGATTTGGCTTGTGGGAATGCTAGCGGCGCTGTTACTTGGCGGCTGCGCAGCAGACGGAAAGAACCTCACGGCGGATGAGACCCCGGGCGAGAGTTCGATCACGGAGCTGACTTCCGTGGAAAGCACGCTGGAGAGCAGTGAAGAATCCAGCGAGACGAGCTCGGAGACCTCGGAAGAAGCAAGCCTTCCCGTGGATCTTACGGAAACAGAGACGAAAGTAGAAAGCAACGGCGAGATCTACATTCTGTACACCAGCGACGTGCACTGCGGCATCGACCAGGGCTTTGGCTACGCGGGACTCGCGCAGGTGCGCGAAGCGTTGGAAGATCAGGGCTATGAGACCATTCTCGTGGACGACGGCGACGCGATCCAGGGCGAGATGATCGGCATGCTGACCCAAGGCGAGGCGATCATAGAGATCATGAACGCACTCGAGGTCGACATGGCAATCCCTGGAAATCATGAGTTTGACTATGGCATGGAGCGTTTCTTGGAGCTTCGCCAGATGGCGAGCTTCCCATATATCAGCTGCAACCTTTGTTACAAGGGCAATCCGTTCCTGCAGTCCTACATGATCCGCGAAGTTGCTGGAAAGAAGATTGCGTTTGTCGGCGTGACGGCGCCCAATACCTTGACCCAGTCCACACCGAAATTTTTCCAGGACGAGAATGGAAATTTCGTATTTGACTTCATGAATGACGCGACTGGTGAGAAGGTGTATGCTGCCGTGCAAAAGGCCGTGGACGACGCCCACAGCGAGGGCGCAGAACTCGTATATCTCTTAGGTCACCTTGGAAGTAACGCGGAGGACAGCCCTTGGACCTACGCGGAAGTCCTTGAAAATACCTACGGCATCGACGTCATGTTCGACGGCCACAGCCATGACAACATGCAGGTCGAGATGAAGAATAAAAAGGGCGAGAAAGTGGTTCGCTCCGCCTGCGGTACGAAGCTGAGCAGCATCGGTTATAGCCACATCGGCGCGGACGGAACCATTCTGGAGACGGGTATATGGACTTGGAATAATAGTATGAGCCTCCCGGAACTCCTTGGTATTGAGAACGAGGTTGGCGACATCGTAAACGAAGCCTCCGTCAGCGTGCAGGAACTTTTGGACCAGGTGGTCGCAAAGAGCGAGTGTAAGCTTTCGATCTATGATCCCGAGGCAGTTGACACCGCCGGAAAGCCCATCCGCATGGTGCGCCGCTATGAGACTAACCTTGGTGATTTCTGTGCAGACGCCATGCGTTCCATCGCTGGCGCTGACATCGCCCTCATGAATGGTGGCGGCGTTCGCGCGGATCTGCCGAGTGGAGACATCACCTACGGTGACCTGACCAAGGTCCATCCCTTCGGAAATCAGATCTGTCTGATCAAGGCGACGGGCCAGGATATCCTGGACGCTCTTGAGTGGGGAGCTAGGGCTGTTCCCGATGAAAACGGCGGCTTTTTGCAGGTATCTGGATTGCGCTATGAGATTGACGTAACGGTGGCAAATCCCTGCCAGCAGGATGAAACTGGTATGATGACGGGAATTAAGGGCAAGCGCCGCGTGAAGAACGTTTATGTCGGCGAGGAGCCAATCGATCCGAAGAAGACCTACACGGTGGCGGGCGTTGGCTATACGCTGCTCCTTGGCGGAGACGGCTATACGGCATTTAACAACGCTGAGGTGGTTGCGGCGGAAATGCAGCTCGACGTACAGGTGCTCATCGATTACGTGACAAATGAACTTGGCGGAAAGATCGACAGTGCGACCTACGGAGATGCCTACGGACAGGGCAGAATTACGATTCTTGACGAGGAATAATGGAGCTAAAAATATGCGGGGGGAGAAAGCGTGGCGAAGTCAGAAGAAGACGGACAACTGTATATTCGCTACCTGAAAAAGGGGGACAAGGACGCTTTAAAACAGCTTTGGCTGAAGTATAAGGAGGCCTTGACCATGTTCCTGTACGGGCTTGTGCACAGCATGGACGACGCGGAGGAGCTGATGATGGACACCTTTGCGATCCTGTCCTCGCGCACGGCGCACTACAGCCCCCGCAAGGATGCGAGCTTTAAGACCTGGCTCTATGCCATTGGCCGCAATCAGGCGCGCATGTTCCAGCGAAAGCACCGCGAGGTGCCAAGCGAGATGGAGGAAGGGACCTTGGAGCTTCCTGCCTCGGAGGACATTGCGCAGAGGATCCTGACGAGCGAGAGGAACACGCAGCTCTGGAAAGCACTGCAGACCCTGCATGCGGATTACGCGCAGGTCTTGTATTTATCGTTTTTCGAGGACATGAACTCGGAGCAGATCGCCCGGATCATGAAAAAGACAGTGAAACAGGTGTACAACCTTCAGACCCGCGCAAAGGCGGCGCTGAAGGAGAAACTAGAGGGGACAGGGTATTCATGGGAACCATAGCAATTGTGGAGAGCAGCCTTTTGATCTTACAGGTGCTAATCGAGATGATGATCATGATGCGCTCCGCAAGACTTATGAAAAGTGGAGAAAACGGCGTATTTCCGGCGTTTTTTACCTTCGCGACGCTAAGCCTTCTGCTCAGTACGTTTTATGCCGTGATCTTCAGCTTCCTGCGGCCTGACGCGAGGATGCCCTTTGCCGTGGACGAGATCGCGGAGAGTGCGATGTTCCTGCTTTTGTCGGCGGGGCTCGAGGCGCTGGCAGGGAAAGATAGAAAGAGAGACCTTCGCGCCGCGCTGTTCGCGATCTTTTTTATGGGCGCCAACATTGCCCTTTGGATCGTCTGGTCTGGAGAGTGGGTGCAGGACATTTTGTTTGGCATCCCTTACGTGTATCTGCAATACATGCTCATTAAGACCATGAAGCGCACGGGAGTCGTGTCAGGCAGGGAGAGAGCGCTGGCGGCGATCGCCTGCGGAGTACTGGTCGCCATGCATGTAGCGCAGATATATGTGACAGAAGGAATCATCTTTACCCTCACGAACATCGGGCTTTACCTGATCGAATTTGGCATGGCCACATGGCTGTTTTGGAAGACCATAAGGGCCCTTCGAAGGAAGGAGCAAAGCCCGCAGGAGCAGGAAGGAACCCTCGCCCTGGCGCTGACCGTGTTCCTTTGGACCATTCTTGTGACTTTCATGAACGACGGCTGGGTTTATGAGATTGCTCTGGCGGTCTATACCATATCGTTACCGATTCCATACCTTGCAGTAAAGAGAGTGCGGAGAGAAGCCTATGATCTACGCTGAAAACGTTTTAATCTGCATAGCCGTTCCGCTGACCATCGCCTTGATGTTCCTGCGTGGAAGCAACAGACGCCTGATCCTTTCCTTTATCGCTGGAATGGGCGCCTGCCTCATCGCGGCTTACATCGTGGGCTTTTTGATGCAGGCCTCCGGCATGAACTCGGAGGACACTTCCATCTTCCTCTCACCGATCATGGAGGAGATCATGAAGTTCCTTCCGATCATGTTCTACCTCATGCTCTTCGAGCCAGGAGACACGGAGCTTCTACAGGCCGCCGTTGGCATTGGTGCGGGCTTTGCCACCTTTGAGAACTGCTGCTACATCTTATCGAACGGCGCAAAAAGCCTGCCGTACGTACTCATTCGAGGCAGCGTTGTCGGCGTCATGCACCTCGTCACCATGGTGGCCCTCGCCTTCGGTCTGCACCTCCTAAAGCGCTATAAGGTGTTCACCATTTCCGGCATTATCGGTGCGCTGTCCCTCGCCATGACCTTCCATGCGATCTACAACCTTTTGGTCTCAGAGCCCGGCTTCCCGACCTACGTCGGGTACGCACTGCCGCTTCTGACCGCGCTGCATTTATATTCCAAAACGAAAAAGTATCTAGTGAAAGAGTAATTTTTGCGCCTGGCGAAAGCTGGGCGCAAATTTCTTTTAAAATCAGTGAGTAAAACGAGAGCAAACTGCAATTAAGTAGTAGATGGAGAAGAAGACTACCGGGAGGTATGACCATGAAATATAGAGATGAAGAAGGTTTTGAAGAGGTTTTAAGACGAGGGCAGGAGATTAAGAAAAAGCATGACCAGCGCGTCAAGCATGTGTTAACGGCGACATCCGCCGTCCTTGCAGTCGCGCTCCTTGGCGTGCTCGGCATCTTCACGGGCGTCGGCACCGCAACCGACACCATCTACGGTTCATTCATCCTACCCGCCGAGGCCGGCGGCTACATCCTAACCGCCGTTATTGCTTTTGCGCTGGGTATCGTTGTAGCAATGACCGTGAGGTATTACAGGAATAAAACAGGGGCAGAAGATCAGACAGAGAAGGTTGATTGATAGAGGGGGAGAAGAGATGCATTTAGGAAAGAAAAGGAACTGGAAAAGCGTTACAAAGACGGTGATTTCCGTGGTGATGTCACTGGCGATCATGATGGGAGAGGTACCCGTGGCGAGCCTCGGAAGCATGGTACATGCGGCCGAGAGTACGCCCACGCAGACGGAAAAGACCATCACTGGCCTTGGCACGGGTGCTATTTCAAATCCTATAGAGCCCGGGGCGGAAGGCGACACGGAAGGCTGGACGGGAAGCTATGTCTATTATGGAAAATACGATGGAAAACCCGTAAAGTACCGTGTGCTTGATACAGCAGCCACGGAGTTCGGGGGAAACACCATGCTCCTTGATTGCGATTCCGCGCTGATAGACAGGCCACATAACTCTAAGGGAGTTCCCGATGGGTATTCCTGGGAAAATAGTGAGATCAGGGACTGGTTAAGCGACGAGTTCTTTGGCAATGTTGAGGAGGGCCTGCAGGGGGCGTTCACAAAGGCGGAGAGAAGCGCCATCGCAAGCAGCACAAAGGCGGAAAAAGCGGAAGGAAAGGACGGTGGCGGAAGTAGTAGTCTCGGATACCAGCCCCTATCGGATGAGAAGATTTTCCTTTTGGATGCCGCAGAGGTAACCCGTTCTACCTACGGATATCAAAATTCGGATATGTATGATTGGAACAAGAAAAAGTCGGGACAAGGGGGATATGGGTGGTGGTTGCGGTCGACTAGCTCTGACAGAGGCCAAGCCGGTCTTGTGTCTACCAGCTTATACTACTATGACGTGACTAGCATGAATCCCACTGTGAGCCCCGCTTTTAATCTGAATCTGTCATCTGTCATCTTCGCATCCTTAATCTCAGGAACTGCGGGCAGTCCTGATGCGGAGTATAAGCTGACGATCCTTGACGGCGACATGAACGTGGCGTTTTTGGACGAAAATGGTCTGAAAAGGGATGGCAACATGGTCACAGTACCCTATACCATTACGGGAGATAATGCTGGCAACGCGACGCAGGTTTCCGTTCTGATCACGGATGAAGCGTATGCACTTGGAACAGCAAAAACCAGCGGATATGTTTATGCTAAGCTTTCCGTGGATTCCTTTGGAACCAGCGGGAGCGGTACCTTTACGCTTCCGGATGCCTACGCGGACAAGACCTGGGGCACGGACTATCACGTATACCTTCTCGCAGAGGACGTAAACGGTGAGAAGGAAACGGACTACGCCTGCATTTCGCCAGAGCTTCCCGCACCCGCTGTAAGCGCAGCGATTACGAAGGCTCCTATTGCCAATAAGTGCCTGGCAGACGGTACGGAGAAAGCGCTTTTGAGTGACGGCGGACAGGCTAGCGGCGGTACGCTTTATTATGCGCTGGGTCAGAATAAGGATACGGAACCGACTGCAGATGCGTCTGACACACCGGAAGCAGATCGTAAATGGAAGACCTCCATTCCTTCTAAGACGGAGGCAGGCACTTATTACGTCTGGGTGAAGGCCGTAGGTGATGCGGATCATACGGATTCCGCGGCAACCTGCGTAACCGTGAGAATCTGCTTCCCCATTACATTCAAGGTTGTGGGCGGTACATGGAAGGATGGCAGCAGTGATGATAAATTCGTCGAAGTTTCTCGTTATGACGACGAGGATTTGGCACTTACATTAAATCAGACGGACATTCCCGCCGTCAGCGACCAGGTCAACGGATCCTGGGACGAAGATCCAGCCGTTTACATTACGGATAAGGCAATTTCTGGCGAAAAAACTTTTACGTACACCTATGTAGTACCCAAAGAAGCGGCAGCTGTTGAAAAAGCGCCTGCAGGAAAGTCATTAACATATAGTGCAACGGAGCAGGAATTGGTGACGGCTGGTAAGGCATCAGGTGGTAGTATGGTTTACGCGCTTGGGAATCAAACAGGTGCAACGGGGAGCTATACGGATAAGATTCCTGTAGCGAAGAATGTTAATGAATACTATGTATGGTATAAAGCGAAAGGCGATGCAGACCATGAGGATTCGGCAGTAGGATATGTTGTAGCACGTATTGGACAAGCTGAGCTGACCATCACCGTCAAAGATCAGTCCTACGAATACAACGGTAAGCTTCAAGGAGAAGGAGATACTATATATACGGATCCAGATGAAATTGCAGAAAAGATTACTGTGGTTGGTCTTATGGGGAATGATAGTATAACTGGCATCAACCTCGACGGACAAGCAACGGAAATTGGTGAATACATGGGATGCCTTGTAGCACGTGGCGCACTTATCGGAGATGGAAATACTAAAAGTAACTATGACATCGAATACTATGCAGGAAAACTAACGATACTAGGCCTATGGGGGGAGATCAAGGCGCAAGCTGATTTGACAGGGCGTGCTTGGGCGAACGATGATTCGTTCGGATTTTCGATTTCGGCGGCGGATGGTACGCCCATGCCTTCGAAGACTGCCGTGACCGTAACTAAAGATTCCACAGATAAAGCGGAGAGTTTTGGAGAGATTCTCTTCACGAAGGCAGGGGAATATACCTATTCCATTACTCAGACGCACAAGGACGAGAG
>JAFPRF010000313.1 GCA_017400965.1 Lachnospiraceae bacterium | reverse complement strand
GCGTAAGCTTCAGGGAATTACTGCTCCATCTGAGCGATAGGCATGGGTGTACGAACACCTGCAACAACGTCTTCGCCCTGTGCGTTCTTAAGGAACTCACCCATGAGCTTCTTCTCGCCTGTAGCGGGATCACGTGTGAATGCAACACCTGTACCGGATTCGTTGTTAAGGTTACCAAATACCATGGGCATTACGTTTACGGCTGTTCCCCATGAATAAGGAATGTCGTTGTCACGACGATAAACGTTTGCACGAGGGTTATCCCATGAACGGATTACAGCCTCGATAGCAAGCTTTAACTGCTCTACGGGATCTGAAGGGAAATCAGAACCAAGCTGCTTCTTATACTCAGCCTTAAACTGCTCAGCCAATTTCTTCAGATCTGCAGCGTTCAGATCTACGTCATACTGAACACCCTTAGCAGCCTTCATCTCGTCGATGAGCTTCTCGAAGTACTTCTTACCAACTTCCATTACAACGTCGGAGAACATCTGGATGAAACGTCTGTAGGAATCGTATACGAAACGCTCGAATGCAGGATCAGGGTTGCCAGCGATCATTGCTGCAACTACTTCATCATTCAAACCAAGGTTCAGGATCGTGTCCATCATACCGGGCATGGATGCTCTTGCGCCGGAACGAACGGATACTAACAGGGGGTTCTTCAGATCACCGAACTTCTTGCCGTTGATCTCCTCCATCTTTGCAACGTACTCCATGGTCTGACCCATGATCTCGTCGTTGATCTTGCGTCCGTCCTCATAGTACTGGGTACAAGCTTCCGTAGTGATCGTGAAGCCCTGAGGAACGGGAAGTCCGATGCCGGTCATCTCAGCCAGGTTTGCGCCCTTACCGCCGAGAAGATTACGCATGGTCATGTCGCCTTCGCTAAACATATAGACCCACTTTTTTGCCATTTGTTTCTTTCCTCCTAAAATATAGTTTTGATATGACAGAATCCCCCGAAATGGTACGGGAAACCCTCATAAACGGCTTTTGTTCACGTTCCGTTTTGGGAAAAGATAAGCGCAAAAACTAGTTGTCCCTCCACAGAGCGCACATAATTATCATACCATAAAAACGGGAAAAGGCAACAGAAAAAAATCTTTTTTTTCGTTTTTTTCAAGAATTTTGACGTAACCGTTTACGTGATTTCCCTCTTGAAAAACTGACGCTTTATGATATAATTTTGTAGGCAATCGTAATCGTATGTTTTAATAAGAAGGAGCATTTCATGATCAGTGCAAACAACGTGACCTACCGCGTAGGAAAAAAGGCCCTCTTTGAGGACGTAAACATTAAATTTACGGAAGGCAACTGTTATGGTCTTATCGGTGCAAACGGCGCCGGAAAGTCCACCTTCCTGAAGATCCTCTCCGGCGATCTCGAGACGACCAAGGGTGACATCGTGATCACGCCTGGCCAGCGTCTCTCCGTCTTGGAGCAGGACCACTTTAAGTATGATGACTATCAGGTAATGGATACGGTCATCATGGGAAATCAGAGACTTTACGAAGTCATGAAGGAGAAGGACGCGATCTATGCGAAGGAGGATTTCTCCGAGGAGGACGGCATCCGCGCAAGTGAGCTCGAAGGCGAGTTCGCAGAGATGGACGGCTGGGAGGCAGAATCCAACGCAGCGCAGCTCTTAAACGGCCTTGGTATCGATACCGAGTATCACTACTCCACCATGCGCGATCTCGACGGCAGCTTAAAGGTGAAGGTCCTTCTTGCGAAGGCGCTCTTCGGTAACCCCGACATCCTGCTGCTCGACGAGCCTACCAACCACTTGGATCTCGACGCGATCGCTTGGCTTGAGGATTTCCTGATCGATTTTGAGAATACCGTCATCGTGGTCAGCCACGACCGTTATTTCCTGAATAAGGTCTGCACCCATACTGCCGACATCGACTATGGTAAGATCCAGCTTTACGCCGGCAACTATGATTTCTGGTATGAGTCCAGCCAGCTGCTGATCAAGCAGATGAAGGAAGCCAACAAGAAGAAGGAAGAAAAGATCAAGGAACTGCAGGAGTTCATCTCCCGCTTCTCCGCGAACGCTTCCAAGTCCAAGCAGGCAACCTCCAGAAAGCGTGCTTTGGAAAAGATTGAGCTCGAGGAGATCAAGCCCTCCAGCAGAAAGTATCCCTACATTGATTTCCGTCCCGACAGAGAGATCGGTAATGAAGTGCTTACCGTGGATCATTTGTCTAAGACGGTTAACGGCGAGAAGGTTCTGAATGACATCTCTTTCGTCATGGGCCGCGAGGATAAGATCGCATTCGTTGGCAGCAACGAGCTCGCTAAGACGACGCTCTTCCAGATCCTGACTGGCGAGATTGAGCCCGACGAGGGTACCTATAAGTGGGGCGTTACGACCTCTCAGGCGTATTTCCCGAAGGACAGCACCGCAGAGTTTGACAATGATCTGACCATCACGGATTGGCTGACTGGATACTCTCCCATCAAGGACGTGACCTACGTACGCGGCTTCCTTGGAAGAATGCTCTTCGCAGGCGAGGACGGCGTAAAGAAGGTAAAGGTGCTCTCCGGTGGTGAGAAGGTTCGCTGCCTTCTGTCCAAGATGATGATCAGCGGTGCAAACTGCCTGCTGCTCGATGAGCCTACGAACCACCTCGACATGGAAAGCATCACCGCGCTGAACAACGGCCTGATCAAGTTCCCTGGCGTTGCGCTGTTCAGCTGCCATGACCATCAGTTCGTACAGACCACGGCGAACCGCATTATGGAGATTCTTCCCGACGGTTCCCTCATCGATAAGATCACGACCTACGACGAATACCTTGCGAACGACGAAATGGCTCGTAAGCGCACGGTATTTACCGCACAGAAGGAAGAAGACGACAACTAATCTCCTGCCCCGCAGTACCCCTGCGGGGCTTGTTATTCTAATGACTTTGGGAGGATGCAAGATGATCGACCTGCACGTACATTCCACGCATTCCGACGGCACCTTTCGGCCCAGCGAGCTCGTGGATTATGCAATTAAAAAAG
>JAFPRF010000312.1 GCA_017400965.1 Lachnospiraceae bacterium | reverse complement strand
GTCGGAACCGTCCATGTCGAGTTCAAGGGTCTTTAGCATCTCCTTGGTCATGCTGACGATCTGCAGCACGCCGCGCACCTGATCCGCCGTCAGGTCAATGCCATATTTCTTCTTGCAGAAGTTCTGCACCTGCTTTACGACGATGCCGTTGACGTGAGTGATCAGGAAGTTGGACAGATCGATGATCGCGCTCAGCTTCTTACTGGTGATGAGATCCTCGAACATGTCGATGAGCTTTACCGCGCCCTCCGTCTTAAAGTTCACCATGATGCTCTTTAAGGCCTTTAGGAACTCCGTATTCTGGCGCGAATACTTAATGCAGAACGCCAAAACATAAGCCGTATTGTCGGAATAGGTCGGATCGCCGACAAGGTCGCACAGGAGGTTTACGTACTCCGTCACCGTATTCTCCTTGCCAATCGCGAAAGCCTTCTCCACGAGAATGCCAAGGAGCTTATTGGTCTCCGCCTGCTCCTTTGCGCTGACGCCAGAGCGGATCATGCTGTTGATGAACTGGTCCATGATCTGCATCTCAGGACGCTGACCGTTCGGGTTCACGCGCATGGAGTACTCGCCGCCCTCGCCGAAATCAAAGAAGGTGTTCGGGCTGTGGCTCTCCGCGAAACCGAAGCGGCCGTAATCATAGCCGATGTAATAGGTCTTCTTTCCGATGTCGTTCATCAGAATGTTGACGTAATCGAAGTCGATGTTATGGTTTTCGATCAGGTCCTGTCTCTTCAGGATGCGCTTTTTGTAATGCTCGATAAACTCATCCGAAAAGCCCTGGCCGTCGAAGGAGACGCACCTTGCGGGCGTGTCATTTAAGATCGTGATGTACTTTGCCTTATTACCGCCCTTGGAATGGCCGATGACGGTGACCGTGTACTCCTCTAAATGCAGCTTTTCATAGATGCTCTTGTACCACTCCATGGCATTGATCTGCTGGAGGGAATCCACCTGGTTCGCGCCGACGAAATCGTCCACCCACTCATTGCTAGCCGTGCCGCGAAAGGCAACGACCGCTTCCTTGGTGCGCTCATTGATGAAGACTGTGGAGATGCCGCCGCCACCGCCGTAAGCCGTGTCCAAATGAGGCTCTACGATGTAAGCGTCCAAAATGGCGGGATTCTTCTCCCACGCCATGATGATGTTCTTCCAGTCAAAGCCGTTCATGCAGGAATTGTAGACTACGTCATCTTCGATCTTTGCAACGTCAATGCCGTAGACGTATTCCCTGACCGTACGGTCATCCGCGTTGAGCACGGAAACAAAGGGAAATTTATCTGGTAAGTAAGTTAAAAGCTCAAATAAGAGCAGTTCATCCATCCTATATAACATCACTTTTATCTCCCAGTTCTTATTGTTCTCTCAGGTCTTCTCGATCAGTCCTTGACCGTTTCTTCTTTTACGTTAAAGCACCGAAATCCCGCGCTGACCACCTTGGATACGTTCTTACGGTTTCTGGCGTAGGCCTCGAGCTCTAAGATGTTCTCCTTCTCGAGATCGTTCATGCCAAGCACGTAAAAGATGATGCCGCTTCCGTACACGCCCTTTTCTTCAAAGAGCTGCGCTACCTTTTTGGCCATGGCCTCCGCCTCTTCGTAGCTCGGCAGCACGTCCGCGTGAAAGAACAGTCGCATGGTCCTTCCCAGGTGCGGGCGATGATCCATGAGATCCCGTCCGGAATGGATCTCGTCAGCGATCAGGAACGGAAAGGTCGTATAAACCCGCGCGTTAATGCCGGCGTCCTTTAGGATGGCCTCCACGAGCTCGTCATATTCCCTCTGGAAGGGCACGTCATAGAAATTGTCAATATACTCACCGTTTTCATACTTCAGAAGATATTCCGTCGATTCCAAACCCGGCTGAACGAACTGTACCTGAGTGCAACCCTTGGAAGTGGAAGGCTGGAAAGAGATCACCTTCAGGTCTTCGTTCGGATATCTCTTTTTCAGGTAAAACATGCAGGAGCGCAGCTCCGCAAGCGCCTTCTCCTGATAATCAAAAAGCTTTCCCTCCGCGATCCTTTCGCCGTCCGTGTAGGCAAGGTCTAGCAGTGCCTTCTCCTCGTCCGTCATTTGAATTACCGCCATAATACCCCATCCTTTCCAGTTCCTAGGTTGTCTCGATCTCTTCGATCAAAGCCTGGTATACCATTCTCAGATTGTTATTCTCGGTTCGGATGTTGCGAACCAAATTCGTGCTGATGAGTCTAAGGAGCTCTACGCCGCTCTTTGGATGGTCATCGCAAAATTTTTCAAAATCCTTATGCTCAATGTACAGCGTCGTGCAGGCCGTCTTCGAACGGACCGTTGCGGAGCGCTTGTCATTGTCTACCATGGCCATCTCGCCAAAGACGCAGTGTGCCTTCGCGTCTAGCGTTGCCACGACAAATTTATCGCCAAAGACCGTCGTCTTAATGACGTCGACGGTTCCCTCGATCAAGATGTACAGCTCCGATCCGGTGTCGCCCTCGGTGATCACGTCCTCGCCAACCTGCGTCTTTCGCACCTTTAAGAGCCCTGAGAGGATCTTTAAGTCATCGTCACTGATCTTTGCCAGCAGCGGGAATGCCCGAAGTTCCTTTACGTAATCCATAGCCATCCTCCCTTAGATCTCATCGCCTAGGATGATCGCGCCCATGTTCTGCCCGAGCACGTAATCATCCGCGGGATTTAAGTGCGGGCAATTGGTCTCCATCGTCTTCACGGACTTCAATCGCTGAATGATCTCGCCGTAGTTCGTGGACTTTTGCGCCTCGGAGAGGATCTGGTGCTTTAATTCCTTCTCCACGCCCATGTTTTCGAGAATGCCAAGGAGTAAAATGTTCTGCTCCTTTTTATACCACTGGAACAGCTCGCCGTAGGTCTTTCCGTACCACTTTTCCTTGATCGGCGCAATCTGTACGGACACGCCGTCGCCATTGTCGAGGAACGAGCTCATGACCTTCGACATGCCGCTGTAGTTGGTGGAGGTCGTCAAAATGTATCTCGTGTACTCATCGACGTAAACCACCTCCGCGCAGTTTTGGCTTTCCAGGTAATTCTTGTAGCGCTCGGTCTTGACCTCCGCGCAGATGTGACACTTTGCATTCAGCTTTCTCGCAAGCAACGCTCCGACGAAGACTCTCGAGTCCACCAGCTCGTCATCGAGGTTGTCCTGATTCTCGCCGATGATGAGGATCTTCGACGCCTCCTTGATGTTCGCGTTCAGGAGCGTCTGTTCCTCCGTAAAGTCGCCGCGCAGCAAATTCAGGCCCTTTAACTCATGATCGTCCCGCAGTGTCTGGAGCTTTACGTCGTCCACGTTATTGATGAGGATAATGTCGGAAAGCTTTAAGTCTTTATTCTTCCTGAGGATCCCCTGGATCAGGATCTTCACGTCATTCTTCCATCCGCAGATCAGGATGTGCCCCTTCATGTTCTGCATCTTTTTTACCCCTCTCTCCAAATTCAGCCGCCTAGCCACAAACGCCGACGATACGTAACCGGTGATGGAGGATAACCCCACCATGCCGAGGATGAGGACGAAGATGCCCACCACCCTGGTCCAGGGACTGTCCACGTACATGTAGTCATTGCCCGTCACCGCAAGGAGGTTAAATACGACAATGTCCCAAAACGGCGTCGCGGTGCCATCATTCTTTAGCACCATGTAGCAGAAAAAGCAAAGCAGGAGGTACAAGATCAATATCAGAAGGATCGTATGCAGATGTATGAGTTTCAAAAACTCCTTAATGCGCTTGCATATCTTTTTCATGCGTCATATCCATTCCATTCGTCCAACCAGATTTCAACACAACCCACGAAATATTTTACCATAATTGCACGTCTGCCTCAATAGGCACTTTATCTTGCGAACAAAACCACACAATACAACAAGTATATTATACGCTCAAAGCGCGCCATTTTCAATAAAAAAGGCACCCGTTTTCACGAGTGCCCCTTTGCAATCTTTGGAAAGATTTCTTAGATATTCAGTTCAAACTCCGCCGTCTTCTTGCCCGTCAGAGCTGCACTTCTTTGATCGGGTGCCTGACCGCCCACGTAGATCTTTACGGTTCCGCCCACCTGAAGCTCGCCGTTTTCATCAAACGCGCCAAGTGCTTCGCGGGAAAGCTTGATCTCAACATTCGCGCTCTCGCCAGGCTGTAGATGGAGCTTTTTGATGCCCTTAAGCTGCGCGTTGGGCGTATTCTCCTTGCAAACCTTTACGTATACCTGAACGGTCTCGCCGCCTGCAAGCTTACCAGCGTTCTTTACGGTTGCCTTGACAACAGCGCCGTCGCCGTCCTTCGTTACGCTAACGTTGGAATACTCAAAATCAGTGTAGGAAAGTCCGTAGCCGAAGGGATACAGTGCGTCATACTGCATGTAACGATAGGTTCTGCCCTTCATGGCATAATCGGTGAACTCAGGAAGATCGTCCGTGGACTTGTAGAAGGTCACGGGAAGCTTACCCTCGGGGTTCTTCTCACCGAACAAAATGTCTGCGATCGCACGGCCGCCCTGTGCACCGGGATACCAACCCTGGATGATGGCGGGCACGTTCTGGTCTGCCCAGTTTACGGCCAGTGCGGAACCGGAAAGCAGTACCAGTACAACGGGCTTGCCGAAGGAGCAGATGGTCTCCAATACGTGCTGCTGCAGGCCAGGGAGCTCCAGATTGGGCTTGTCGCCGGAAGCATACTCGTTACCCTGATCGCCTTCCTCACCCTCGAGTCCGGAATCCAGGCCCATTACGGCGATGATCACGTCACTTGCTTCACAAACGCCCTTTACCTCGGAGATACGGTCATCCTCCTGGCCAAGGCCCTGGGACTTCTTGTGGCAGAGATGACAGCCTTCGCTGGCCATCACGCGCACGTCGTCTCCAAGGTACTCCTGAATGCCCTCGAGAACGGTCCAGTAACGGGAAGCGGTACCCTCGTAGTTACCAACAAGCGCTCTGCGGTTGTTAGCGTTGGGTCCGATCACGCCCACGGTCTTTAAGTTCTTTTTATCCAACGGCAAGGTCTGATTCTCGTTCTTAAGGAGCACCACGCACTTTTCAGCAACCTTGCGGTTCAAATCCTGCATTGCCTTGGTGTCTACCGCGGTGTAGTCGATCTCGTCAAAAGGATTCTTTCCCTTCTCGTCGAATACGCCGAGCTTCATGCGGGTCGTAAAGAGGTTGACCAGTGCCTCGTCCAGGCGGCTCTCGTCTACGAGTCCCTCCTCCACTGCCTGCTTGAGGTAATGGAACAGGTTACCGCAGTTTAAGTCACAGCCATTGTTCATTGCAAGGGCAACGGACTCCACGGGCGTATCGGTTACGTGATGGCCCTCATGGAAATCCTTGATGGCCCAGCAGTCGCTGGTCACGTGGCCGTTAAAGCCCCACTCATCTCTCAAAATGTCCTTCAGCAAGGTCTTGCTGCCGCAGCAGGGCTCGCCGTTGGTGCGGTTGTAAGCACCCATGACTGCCTCAACGCCGGCTTCCTGTACGCAGGCCTTGAATGCGGGCAGATAGGTCTCTGCCATGTCCTGCTTGGATGCCACGGCATTAAAGCTGTGACGAATGTCTTCGGGACCACTGTGTACGGCAAAGTGCTTCGCGCAGGCTGCCGCCTTTAAGTAGTTCTCGTCATGTCCCTGAATGCCCTCTACAAAGCGAACGCCGAGACGCGATGTCAGGTACGGATCCTCACCAAAGGTCTCATGGCCGCGGCCCCATCTGGGATCACGGAAAATGTTTACGTTGGGAGACCAGAAGGTCAGGCCCTTGTAAATATCGGTGTCGCCGTACTTTTGCTGCATGTTAAATTTTGCACGTCCCTCGGTCGAGATGGCATCTGCCACTTCCTCGATCAGGTCCTCATCGAAGGTCGCCGCAAGACCAATGGACTGCGGGAAGACCGTTGCAACGCCTGCGCGCGCTACGCCATGCAGCGCCTCATTCCACCAGTTATAGGCCTTGATCCCAAGTCTCTCCACTGCGGGAGCCCAGTTCAAGGTCTGACCAACCTTCTCTTCCAGGGTCATCTGCGCAACGAGCGCTTTTGCTCTCTCGCGATACTCCTGCACCTTTTCCTTGTTCTTAGCGATTTCCATTCGTATTCCTCCATAAAAACGATTGTTCACGAGTTAGTTTCATTATACTTGGAAACCTACTTCGTTGACTATGGTTTTTCTTGCCCAATTTTTGTCAAAAATTGTTATGTTAGATTTCCGTGATCCCGTAATTTTCTTTTGCGATCTGCCCATGTCGCTTTAGGTCCTCTAAAAGCCCTAACGAAGACATGCGCGTCGCGCCATCGCCCCAGATGATCATCTGCTCAAGGCCGTCCGAGGTTGCCACCGTGATCCGGTACTTCGACGCCATTTCATGCACCGTTTTTTCGATGTACTGATCCGCCGTCTCCGCCTCCTTCGTGTAAACCACGAAGATGTTGTCATGCTTTTCCACGGTGCCTGCGTTGCCCTTGACCTTGTACGCATCAAAGACAAGGATGAGTGTCCCGCCAACGTAGCCCTGATAATTGCTCATCTCTTCGATCAGGCGGTCTCTGGCGCTGCCAATGTTCAGGGTCATTAACTCCCTTAGGTGCGGCCATGCGTGGATCACATTATACCCGTCCACGAGGATGCAACTCTCTTTTGGCGTAACCTTCTTTGGCGCGCTTGTTCCTGGCGAAGCAGAGGATGCGTCATAGGCTTCTTCTCTTCTGTGACCGCGGTGGAATCTGCGATAACCTGCCCTGTCGTTTTGCTTTTTATTCTGATTCTTTCTGCCTGCCGCAAAGATCGCGTCGATCTCTTCCTGACTGATGTAAGAAGGTCCAGCTGATTCGCGCCTGCTCGGCATTTGCACGGCGATCTCCTGCATCTCCTGCTCATTCTCCTGCCAGCGCTCCGCCGCATCCAAAAAGTCCGTGCGTAGCGGCACGTGTGCGCGCCCGTACACCTCATCCCAGGGTATCACGGTGCCTGCGCCATGCGCGCAAAATACGGAGCCCGTCGGATTGTCCGTATCGCCCTCCGGATCATACCCGAAGGCCTCAATCACGCCCTCCGGCTCCCTGCAGGGCTCATACCCGCTGACGGTCAGGGAAAGCTTTCCCATGCCCTTCGTATACGAGATCACCTCTCTCGCGTAGTCCCACATGGTCGCGACCGGCGCCTTACC